>NZ_JBQJIK010000080.1:0-38371 GCF_052078665.1 Inquilinus sp. CA228
TCGAGGGTGTCGACGCGCTGGCGCTGCTCGGCGATGTCGTCGGCGACATCGAGCGCGCCGGTGCGGGCGGCCAGCGGGTCGGCGCCCTCCAGCTCGCCCAGGCGCTTGCCGATGCGGTCGAGCACGGCGGTGGTGTCGGCCTGCACCGACTCGGCGTCGTCGACCAACGCCGGGCAGGCCTGGGGGCCGCCGGGCAGGGCGCCGGTCGGGGTCGAGGCGATGCGGTCGGCCAGGCGGTTCGCCCGCCGCGCCTCGGCGTCCAGCCGGCGGGCCAGGCTGCCCAGCCGCTCGCTCTGCAGGTCCGGCCGGCCGCATTGGCCGATGATGGTGCGATAGGCCGCCTGGGCCCGGCGCAGCTTGGCCGACAGGCCCTGGGCCTGGCTCGCGACCTGGGTCGCCTGGTCGATCGAAGCGCGGGCGGTGCCGGCGCCGGCGTCGCGCTCGATCCGGTCGATCCGCACCCGTACCCGGCCCAGATCGCTCTCCGCCGTGGTCGCCAGCACATGCGCCTCGGCCTCGGTCTGGGCGCAGCTCTGCGACCGGCTCGGCCTGGCCGGCCCCTCGAACTGGCGGCGGATGCCGCTGAAGAAGTCGTCCAGCCCGTCCGCCCGCGCCGGTCCGGGCGCGGCGGCGAGGGCCAGCGCGGCGGCGATGATCAGGCTAGGGACGGTCCGGGCGATCCTCATGCGAACTCTTGCTCTTGCGCGTCAGCAGGCGGAAGGCCGCAGCGGCGCCGACCAGCGTCGCGACGGCCAGGATTATGAGCAGCAGCGGCGCCGCATCTTCAATCCCGAAGATGCGGCTCAGGGTCTCGCCGGCGAACCAGCCGAGGCCGACCCAGACCGGCGCCCAGACGATCGCCGAGGCGACATTGGCGATCTGGAACGGGATGTGGCGCATCCCCATGATGCCGGCGACCAGCGGGATCACGGCGCGGACCGGGCCGAGGAACCGGCCGATGAAGACGCTGATGCCGCCCCAGCGGTGGAAGAAGTCGCGGCCGGTGCGCAGCAGCTGCGGGTGGCGGGTGAACGGCCAGATCCGCTCCACCCGGTGCTCCAGCCAGACCCCGATCCAGTAGGAGACGGCGTCGCCCAGGATGGCGCCGGCGATCGCCCAGGGGATGACGTCCCACGGGCTCAGCGTGCCGGACTGGATCAGCGTGCCGGCGGCGACCAGGATGGTGGTGGCCGGCAGCAGCAGGCTGAGCACGACGAAGGACTCGCCGAAGGCGAAGACCAGGATGATCGGCCCGGCCCAGCCACCATGGGCGCCGATCGCGGTGATCGCCTGGTCGATGAAGCCTTGCACGCGCCGAATCTCTCCTGAAGCTCGCAGCCGCGCCCCGTATCGGCGGCAAAAGCGGCGATCAGAGGGCGAGGATGCGGTCGGGCGCGTCGGAGAAGACGCCGGCGACCCCCATGTCGAACAGCGCCTTGGCCCGCTCCGCGTCGTTCACCGTGTAGGCCAGCACCGGCCGGCCGGTGGCGCGGTATTCGGCGATGGTCTCCGGCGTCTCCTTCTCCTGGCTGATGTTGATGGTGGCGGCGCCGATCGCGTCCGCATTGGCGGCCCAGACCGCCGGCCGCTCCCAGATCAGATAGCCGCGCGGCCAGTCGGGCGCGATCTCGCGGGCCTTCAGCAGGCTCTCGATGGCGAAGCTGGAGACCAGCGGCTTCGGCCGGTCGGCCGGCCACAGCTTCTGCGCCGCGGCCAGCGCCACCTCGGCGGTCTCGACCTCGCGGCCCGGGCAGGCCTTGATCTCGATGTTGACGGCGAGATTCAGCTCCAGCGCCAGGGTCAGCACCTCGTCCAGGGTCGGCACCCGCTCGCCGCGGAACTCGGGCGCGAATTTCCGGCCGGCATCCAGCATCCGCACCGCCGCGAAGTCGGAATTGGCGACCGGGCCGCTGCCGTCGGTGGTGCGGTCCAGCGTGTCGTCATGGATCACCACCGCCACCCGGTTGCGGGTCAGCTTGACGTCGAACTCGACCATCTCGACGCCCAGCGCGGCGGCTTTGCGGAACGAGGCCAGGGTGTTCTCCGGCGCATGGGCCGCGGCGCCGCGATGGCCGATGACTCGGGGCAGGGTCAGGGTCATGGGGCGGTCTCCGGGGGACGTCGGGGCACTGCGTGAGGCGGGTTTTCGGCTTGGTCGGGAACGGTCCGGCTCAGGCGCCCGGACGGAAAGGACCGGCAGCTCGTCAGGACAATCTCCCCTCCAGGTGCCATCCTCGCCGAGCCGGCGTCAAGTGCGGCGGGTCTGCCGCGACTCCCCTCGGCCCGGCATCCGTGCTAGACGGGCGCCGATTCGAAGATCCGGACGAGAACCCATGGGATTCAATTGCGGCATCGTCGGCCTGCCCAATGTCGGCAAGTCGACGCTGTTCAACGCGCTGACCTCCACCCAGGCGGCGGAAGCGGCGAACTATCCGTTCTGCACGATCGAGCCGAACACCGGCCGGGTCGGCGTGCCCGATCCCCGGCTGGACAAGCTGGCGGCGATTGCGGCCTCGGCCAAGATCATCGCCACCCAGCTGGAGTTCGTCGACATCGCCGGGCTGGTCCGCGGCGCGTCGAAGGGCGAGGGGCTGGGCAACCAGTTCCTGGCCAATATCCGCGAGACCGACGCGGTGCTGCACGTGCTGCGCTGCTTCGAGGGCGAGGTCACCCATGTCGAGGGCTCGGTCGACCCGGTGCGCGATGCCGAGATCGTCGACACCGAGCTGATGCTGGCCGACCTGGAGGGGCTGGAGCGGCGGGTGCAGACCGCGGCCAAGCGGGCCAAGGGCGGCGACAAGGACGCCAAGGCCGAGATCGACCTGATGGAGCGGGCGCTGGTCGTGCTGCGCGAGGGCAAGCCGGCCCGCACCGTGGAGCTGTCGCCGGACGAGCGCGAGCCGTTCCGGCGCCTGGCGCTGCTGACCTCCAAGCCCGTGCTCTATGTCTGCAACGTGTCGGAGGACGAGGCCGCGACCGGCAACGCCCATTCGGCGCGGGTCGAGGCGATGGCCAAGGCCCAGGGCGCCGGGGCGGTGGTGATCTCGGCCGCGATCGAGGCCGAGCTGGCGCAGCTCTCGGCCGAGGAGAAGCAGGAGTTCCTGGCCTCGATCGGGCTGGAGGAGCCGGGGCTGAACAAGGTGATCCGCGCCGGCTACAGCCTGCTCGGCCTGCTCACCTTCTTCACCGTCGGACCGAAGGAGGCGCGGGCCTGGACCGTGCGGACCGGCGCCGCCGCGCCGGAAGCCGCGGCCGAGATCCACAGCGACATCCAGCGCGGCTTCATCAAGGCCGAGACCATCGACTACGACAGCTTCGTCGCGCTCGGCGGCGAGCAGGGCGCCAAGGACGCCGGCAAGATGCGCCAGGAAGGCAAGGACTACATCGTCCGCGACGGCGACATCTTCCACTTCCGCTTCAACGTCTGAGATCCGAGAGGCGGCCGCGGCGCTCGCGACCGCCTCTGACGCTTATCCCGCCGTGCAGGTCGTGCTGGCGGCGCCGGCGATGCGGCTGTAGGTCGCCTGGCCGCCCTTGTCCCAGAACTCGGCGCCGTAGGGGTTGGTGTAGCGCGCGCCGCTGCCCGCGATCGCGCGCTGCAGCGTCAGCGTGTTGCCGCCATCGGCCAGCACCAGCGCATCGCCGGTGAAGCCGGCGGACAGGCTGGTGCCGTCGGCGCAGCGATAGCTGACGGTCCGGCTCGCGATGGCCTCGGTCTTCGCGGTCGGGTTCGGGGTCTCGTCGCCGCAGGCGGCCAGCGCGGCAAGGGCCAGCGCGCAGGGGATCAGGGTCAGGCGGCGGATCATCGCAAAATCTCCGATTCAGGGCCCGGGGCCGGAGCCCGGGCGGATAGTCGCCCCTCAGCAACGCCGCAGCCGGCCATTTGTTTCGCCGCCGGTTGCCGCGCCGCTGGGCCTTGTCGGACAATTTTCCCATCGTGGCCTTTTCGACGGCGTCCGGTGCCCCACATCTTCACCAAGGACGTGTGGAGGAGACGCCGATGCGACGACCGTTCGCAGCCCTGCTCGCCATCCCGCTGATCGCCCTGCCGGCCGCGGCCCAGGACATCGCCCCGGGGACGAAATTCGAGATCCGGCCCGACGCGCTGCCCAAGCCCTATGCCACCGACGCCGTCGCCAACAGCTCCGAGACCGTGGCCCGCACCGAGGCGATGCGGCCGCAGGTGCCGAAGGGCATGACGGCGACGCTGTTCGCCACCGGCCTCTCCGGCCCGCGCCAGATGCTGGTGCTGCCGGACCGGTCGATCCTGGTGTCGGAGCCGGCGGCCGGCCGCATCAGCCGGCTGGTCGCGCCCAACCCGCCGGCGCGGGCCCGTGCGATGCCGTTCCTGACCGGGCTGGACCAGCCCTACGGCCTGGCGCTGCGCCGCGACGCGCTCTATATCACCGATCTCGACGGGCTGTGGCGCGTGCCCTATGCCCCGGGCGACGCCAAGGCGCAGGCCAAGCCGCAGCGGATCACGCCGGACGGCGCCTTCGACGGCGGCGGCGGCCATACCAGCCGCAACGTGATCTGGGATCCGGCGTCGGACCGCTTCTTCGTCGCCATCGGCAGCCGCAGCAACATCGCCGAGGAGCCGGCGCCGCGCGCCACCATCCAGGTCTTCGCCGCCGACGGCTCGGGCGGCCGCACCTACGCTACCGGCCTACGCAACCCGATCGGGCTGGCGCTGCAGCCGGGCACCGGCCGGCTCTACACCGTGGTGAACGAGCGCGACGGCCTCGGCGACGGGCTGGTGCCGGACTACCTGACGGCGGTGCGGGAGGGCGGCTTCTACGGCTGGCCCTATTCCTATCTCGGCCAGAACCCGCAGCCCGACCTGGCGGACAAGCAGCCGGACCTGGTCAAGTCGGCGATCGTGCCGGACCTGCTGTTCGAATCGCATTCGGCGCCGCTCGACCTGGTCTTCTACGACGGTCCGATGTTCCCCGACTGGCGCGGCGACGCGCTGGTGACGCTGCACGGCTCGTGGAACCGCGCCGACCCGATCGGCTACATGGTGGTCCGGGTGCCGTTCCGGGACGGCAAGCCCGTGGGCGGCTACGAGGCGCTGGCGACTGGCTTCCGGGTCAATCGCGACGACGGCGCCGCCCAGATCTGGGGCCGCCCGGCCGGGATCGCGGTGCTGCCGGACGGGTCGATCCTGGTCTCCGACGACGAAGGCGGCACCCTCTGGCGCATCGCCAAGGCCGGGTGAGCGCCCTACGCCGACGATCCTTCTTCGAAGGTGTCCAGCGGCGCGTCGAAGTCGGGTCCGATGTGGATGCCGCCCTTCATCAGGCCGAACCGGATCTTGGCCGGCTTCCTGCCGTCCGGCGGCATCAGCCGGGCAAGGGGCGTGCCGGATTTGGTGATGACGAAGCTTTCCCCTCTGCTCGCCCGATCGACGATCTGAGTAGAGTAGGATCTTGGCTGTAGAGATATCGATCGACGTCATGAGGCGGGCCGACATGTGCCTCGTTAGACTCGGTCTCCGCTCGTTCACGGTCAAGTCCCCGCCGACGGCGTGTCGAAGACCAGGCGGTGCTGGCAGGCCGGATCCTTCGACGCGGGTGAGCCTCAGCGCTTGGCCGGATCAGGAGAGCGGCGCCGGATCCTCCGGATCCAGATACAGCCGGAGATAGAGCTCCGACAGGAAGCCGGCAAACAGGGCTGTGGCGAGGGCGGAGAGCAGCAGCAGGAGCACCGCCGCAATGACGGCGAAGACATAGTCGCCGGCGTCGGGCTCGGCGGAGGTCGGCAAGCCCTGCCAGCGCTCCAGCAGCCAGGTCAGCAGACCGATGCCCAGCCAGGGCGGAATCTGCACCACGATGCAGCCGACGAAGATCCGGGCGACGTTGCCCCGCGTTGCCGCCCAACTCCGCCGGAAGGTCATCGAGCGGTCCCCGATCGCCACGGCCGGCAGGATGAGGGAAAGCCGGAAGGTGACGGCAGCGCCGACCACGGCCAGAAGGATGATCACGGCCGTGATCGCCGCGGCCCCGGCCCGGTCGTCCAGCCCGCGCAGCAGGGCCGCGATGGCGGGGATGCCGATCAGCACGATGGCGGCGCCGGGCAGCACGGCGACCACCGCCAGCAGCACGTATCGCGCGAGGGTGTTCGCGCCGGAGAAGGCGCGGCGCTCCTCTCGCAGCACGAAGCGGTGCCAGCCGATGGCGGTGCCGGCGCCGATGACCGCCGTGATGAAGCTTCCGCCCGGCCCGTCCCAGGCCTGCGGCGCCAGGATGGCGAGGGCGACGATCAGGACCACAGTGACGGCGATCCAGGCCAGGGCGACTCTCAGGAAGGCGCCGAGATTGCCGAACAGCCGGCCGTAGACCGCGTCGATCACGCGCGACAGCGGCAGGGACGCGGGCATGGCGGAATCGTTCGGATCACCCATGCCGCATGATCGCCAAGGGCCGATGCGGCGGCAAGGCCGCTTCGTCGCGCTTCGATGGGCGGGAAGATCGATTGACAAGCGCCTGGCAGCGGATTGAATATTGGTTGTGGAATATCGATAGAAAACAATTTTAGATATGCTCTCTCCGCCGCCTCCACACGCCTCAGGCTTCGCCTAGATGGTCGCCCGGATCGCCACGGTCGCGTTCCAGGGGATCGAGACGGCGCCGGTCGACGTGCAGGTGCAGGTGTCCGGCGGCTTCTCCGGCATCACCCTGGTCGGCCTGCCGGACAAGGCGGTGGCGGAAAGCCGCGAGCGGGTGAAGGCGGCGCTGCACGCCCTCGGCCTGGCGCTGCCGCCCAGGCGCATCACCATCAACCTGGCGCCGGCCGACATGCTTAAGGAGGGCAGCCATTACGACCTGCCGATCGCGCTCGGCCTGCTCACCGCGCTCGACGTGCTGCCGGTGCAGGAGATCGGGCAGTACATGGCGCTGGGCGAGCTGGCGCTGGACGGGGCGCTGACCCCGGTCGCCGGGGTGCTGCCGGCGGCGCTGGGCGCGGCGGAGCGCGGGCTCGGCCTGATCTGCCCGGCCGCCTCGGGGCCGGAGGCGGCCTGGGCCGCCGATGCCGAGGGCCGGATCGACGTGCTGGCGGCGCCGACGCTGCTGGCCCTGGTCAATCATTTCAAGGGCACCCAGGTGCTGGCCCAGCCGCTGCCGCTGCTGGCCCCGGTGGACGGGCCCGGCCTCGACCTTCGCGACGTCAAGGGGCAGGAGACGGCGAAGCGGGCGCTGGAGATCGCGGCCGCCGGCAACCACAACCTCTTGATGATCGGCCCGCCCGGCTCCGGCAAGTCGATGCTGGCGGCGCGGCTGCCCGGCCTGCTGCCCCCCTTGTCGCCGGCCGAGGCGCTCGAAGTGTCGATGATCCATTCGGTCGCCGGCCTGCTGGAAGGCGGGCGGCTGATGCGCCGCCGGCCGTTCCGCGACCCGCACCATTCCGCCTCCCTGCCGGCCCTGGTCGGGGGCGGCTTGCGGGTCCGGCCGGGCGAGATCTCGCTGGCCCATCGCGGCGTGCTGTTCCTGGACGAGCTGCCGGAATTCGCCCGGGCCACGCTCGAATCGCTGCGCCAGCCGATGGAGAGCGGCCGGGCGGTGATCGCCCGGGCCAACTCGCATGTCACCTATCCCGCCCGGGTGCTGCTGGCGGCGGCGATGAATCCGTGCCGCTGCGGCCATCTCGGCGATCCGGCGCTGGGCTGCGGCCGGGCGCCGCGCTGCGGCCAGGACTACCAGTCGCGCCTGTCCGGGCCGCTGCTCGACCGCATCGACCTGCATGTCGACGTGCCGGCGGTCTCGGCCGCCGACCTGTCGCTCCCGCCGCCGGCCGAAGGCACGGCCGAGGTGGCGGCCCGGGTCGCGGCGGCGCGGGAGATCCAGGCCGCGCGCTATGCCGGCGACGGCATCACCACCAACGCCGAGGCCGACGGGTCGGTGCTGGGCCGGGTGGCGGTGCCCGATTCGGCCGGCGCCACCCTCCTGACCCAGGCGACGGAGCGGCTGCGCCTGTCCGCCCGCGGCTATCACCGGGTGCTGCGCGTCGCCCGCACCTTGGCCGACCTGACCGGCGCCGACGCCATCGGCCGGGCCCAGATCGCCGAGGCGCTGTCCTATCGGCGGCTGGCCATGGCCGGATAGGCCAGTGCGCGGCACGGAGGCCGCGCAGATTTCAGCAAAAGCCGGTTGGCCGTCGGCGGAAACTTTGTGATCCTGATCGGGTTCGCTTCTGTCCGAAGCGGTTGCCTTCACCGCGACTCGATGACGGAGTCCGCCGATGCGATCGATCCTGCTTGTGTCCGCCGCGCTTCTGGCCGGCGCCTGCGTGCCGCAGCCGGCGAAGGACTTCGTCGTGGTCGAGACCTTCAACGAGAGCGCCGCGGGGGCCCAGGCCGCTGCCGACCGCTATTGCGGCCAGTTCGGCCGCATGGCGCTGGCCGCCAGCCGGCAATGGCACTACATCGGCTTCCAATGCGTGGATCCGGCCAATTCGCTGGTGGCGCAGACGCCGATCCCGCCGATCTGGGACTGACTCCAGGGCCCAAACAGTAGAGGAGCCGCACGGCGGCGGCTCCTCGTTTAGCTCTTTTGTCCGCAGGCTCACCCGACGATGCCGGGTTGCCATTCTGGCGGAGGTCGCCGCAAGGGCATTGCGGCTGGCCAATACGCGTTACCGGCTATGCCGACCACGTGAGCATACGATGCGCCCCCGGAACGATCGGATCAAGGGGGTAGTCGTGCGGCGCAGCAAAGGTCAATGAGGCTGCCACGGTCGGGTGTCGGATCACGCCGCCTGGGTGGTCTGGGCGATCTGGGTCATGAACTTCCCGGCCGCCTTCTCGGCCAGCAGCGGCGCCGCCCCGGCGATCGCCTCGAGCAGCGGGTCCAGCCAGGCCTCATCGGCCTTGGCGAAGTCGCCCAGCACCCAGCCATGCACCCGGTCCTTGTGGCCGGGATGGCCGATGCCGATGCGGACGCGCCAGAATTCCGGCCCGATATGGGCGTCGAGCGAGCGCAAGCCATTGTGGCCGGCGGTGCCGCCGCCCTTCTTGACCCGGACCTTGCCGGGCGCCAGGTCGAGCTCGTCATGGAACACGACGACGTCGTCGGGCGTGAGCTTGTAGAAGCGCATCGCCTCGCCGACCGACCGGCCGCTGTCGTTCATATAGGTGGTGGGCTCCAGCGCCAGCACGCGCTCGGGGCCGAGCCGGCCTTCCGCCAGCCGGCCCTGGAATTTCAGCTTCCAGGGCGAAAAGGAATGGCGCTCGACGATGTCGTCGAGCGCCATGAACCCGACATTGTGCCGGTGATACGCGTATTGCGAACCGGGATTGCCGAGGCCGACGAACAGCAGCATCGCACTCTCCCAGATCGCCCGGCCTTGATCAGGCCTTCGGCTCCTCGGTCGCAGCCGCCGGGGCGGCCTCGCCGGTCACCGCAGCGGCAGCAGCCTCGGCGGCCTCGGCGCGGACGGCCGACGGCGCCGCGACGGTGGCGATCACGAAGTCGCGGTCCTGCACGGCCGGGCGGACGCCCTCCGGCAGCTTCACCGCGCTCATGCGCAGCGAGTCGCCGATGTCGGCGCCGGTCAGGTCGACCGAGACGTATTCCGGGATCGCCTCGGCGCGGCAGATCAGCTCGACATCGTGGCGCACGACGTTCAGCACGCCGCCGCGCTTGATGCCGGGCGAAGCGGCCTCGTTCTCGAAATGCACCGGCACGTCGGCATGGACGGTGGTCTTGTCGCTGACGCGCAGGAAGTCGAGGTGGATCGCCTTGTCGCTCACCGGATCCAGCGCGATGTCGCGCGCCAGGACGTGATGCCGCTCGCTGCCGATCTCGATGTCGTAGATATGGGTCAGCGCGCCGGGGTCGCGCAGGATCTTCAGCAGCGACTGGGCGTTGACGCTGAACAGCACCGGCGGCTTGTTGTCGCCGTAGATGACGCCCGGGATCATCCCGGCCCGACGCGCTGCCCGTGCTGCCCCCTTACCGGCTCGGTCGCGCGCCTCGGCCGTGATCTTGATGGTATCGGCCATCGGCTCTCTCCTAAGTGAAGACGCCGGCCTCCAGGGGTGCCGGCGTCGGTACGGCGTGAGTGAATGCTCACGCAAGCGCGGTCGTCTACCAGAACTGGTCCGCTTTCGCAACGGCCGGGGCCGCAGCCCCGGCCTGCGGCGGCAGGCTTACCAAGCCGGCAGGATCGCGCCCCTGAACCGGGTCTCCAGGAACTGCGCCACCTCGGGCGACTGGTAGGCCTCGACCAGGGTCTTCAGGTCGGCCCGGTCCTTGTCGGCGGCGCGGGCGGCGACGAAGTTGCCGTAGGGGTTGCTGGTCCGGCTCTCGGCGATCAGCGCGTCCTTGCGCGGGTCGAGCCCGGCCTCCAGCGCGTAGTTGGTGTTGATGATCGCGCCGTCCAGGTCCGGCAGGGCGTGCGGCAGCTGCGCCGCGTCGAGCTCGGAGAACTGGAAGTTGTGCGGGTTCGCGGCGATGTCGAGCAGCGACGGGTTCAGGCCCTTGCCGTCCGCCAGCTTGATCAGGCCGTTGGCGGCCAACAGGTTCAGCGCCCGGCCGCCGTTGCTGGGGTCGTTCGGGATGCCGATCCTGGCGCCGTCGGGCAGCTTGTCGATCTTGTCGATCTTCTTCGAGTACAGGCCGATCGGCTCGACGATGGTGAAGCCGATCGGGATGATGTGATAGCCGCGGGCGGCGATCTGGGCGTCGAGATAGGGCTGGTGCTGGAAGGCGTTGGCGTCCAGCTCGCCATGCTCCAGCGCCTCGTTCGGGATGGCGTAGTCGGAGAAGGTGATCAGCTCGACCTCGAGGCCGTGCTTGGCCGCCACCTGCTTGGCGACCTCGGCGATCTCCTCCTCGCTGCCGCCCATGACGCCGAGCTTGATGCTGGCGGCGAGGGCGCTGCCGGCGGTGGCGGCGCCGAGGGCGAGGCCGAGCGCCAGGCCGAACAGGCCGCGCGTCAGCGGGGAAAGGGACATGATGGGCTCCTGCACGTCTTGGGTAGGACTGGGGAAGGGGCGGCCGCGGGTCAGGCCCGGGCCTGACCCGGCCGGTGCTGGCGGCGGGCGATCGTGGTCAGCGCCGCATGCGCCGCCCGGCCGGCCGCGCGGGTGGTGCGGAACAGGCGCCCCTCCAGCGGGGTGAAGGCCGCGTCGGAGGCGTAGAAGCGGAATCCGCGCGGCTCGCGCGTGACGATGCCGGCGGTCAGGCCACCGGCGACGATGATGAAGGCGTCAGCCATGGAAGGGATCCTCTCGGGGGGCACGCCCGCTTGAGGCGAGCGCGCTGCATCTGGTCGTGCGGTCGGGTGCGGCGGGCGGGCCCGCGATCAGCAACAGCGACAGGCGCGACACATCCCGACGCGCGGCATGGCGGCGGAGAGGATCGGTCGGGGCAAGGTCGAAACCATCGGTCGGCTCCTCAGCATCAACTGCCGGAACCACGAACTCACGTCGTGGCGCTTTAGCGTTTGGTGACGCGGCGCAAGCTGCTTCCGTCAAAATCCCGCGGATCCGAAGATCGGAGCCGACCCTCGAACATACGAGCCGCTATGTCAATAATAAAAAATCTACATATTGCATCAGCTATTTGTCGGATCATTCGCAGCAAAAAGCCCGCCCGGTTCCCCGAGCGGGCTCTCTGATGCGACTGTCGGCCGAGGTCAGGCGCCGCGGCGCCACCAGCCACGCTTCGGGGCCTCGGGCGGCTGGTTCACCACCTGATTGGCCTCGACCGCGAGGTTCTCAGGCTGGGCTTCAGGCTCGGGCGCCGGGGCGGGCTCGGCAGCGACGGGTGCCGGCTCGGGCACCGCACCGTTCAGCGCCGCCGCCTCCGGCTCCGCGGTGGGAGCGGGGGCCGGAGCCTCGGCGGCCGGCTCGACCGCAGCCTCGACAGCGACCTCGGCCTTCTTGCGGCGCGGGGCGCGGCGCTTCGGCTTCGGCGCCTCCTCGACCGGCGCCGCGGCTTCGGCCGGCATGGCTTCCGCCGGGACGGGCTCGGGTGTGATCACGGCCTCGGCGGCCGCGACCGTCTCCGGCGCCGTCTCAGCTTCGGGCTCGGCATGGCTGGCAGCGTCGGCGGCCTCGAGCACGAAGGGCTCGGCCTCCTCGTCCGCCTTCTTGCGGCGGCCGCCGCGACGGCCGCGGCGACGGGCCTTGGCATCGTCCTCGGCCGTGGCAGCCTCGGGCGCCGCGGCTTCGGCGGGCGCCGGCTCGGCCGGCCCGACGACGGCCGGGGTGGCCTCCTCGACGGGCTCGGCGTGGCTGGCGGCATCGGCGGCCTCGAGCGTGAACGGCTCGGCCCCCTGGTCCTCCGGCCCGCCCTCCTCGGCTTCGTCGCGCGGGTCGTAGCCGAAGCTGCCGTCGGCCGCGACCTGCGCCGGCTGGTCCGGGCGATGCCCGTCCTCGCCGCGCCGACGGCCGCGCCGCCGCCGGCGGCGACGGCCCCGGCCCTCGCCATCGGCCTGCTGGCCGCCGCCGTGATGCTGCAGCGGCTGTGCCGGACGCTGCTGCTGCGGCTGACGCGCCGGCTCCTGGGCCTCGACGGTCTCCTCGACCTCTTCCGCCTCGTCCTCGACCTCGTCCGCCTCGTGCTCCAGCGCGGCGTCGGTCTCGGCCATGATCCGGGCGGTGTTGTCGACCGGCGCCGCCGGGGCCGGCAGCTCGGCGCCGCGGGCGCGGGTGCGCTCGATCCGGTGCGCCGGCGGGATCAGGCTGTCATCGGCCTCGATCATCACCCGCACGCCGTAGCGCCGCTCGATGTCGGCCAGGGCGTCGCGCTTCTGGTTGAGCAGGTACAGCGCCATCGCGGTGGCGACATGCACGGTGACCTCGGAGGCGCGCTTGCGGATGCCCTCCTCCTCGATCGCGCGCAGCACCGACAGGGCGGCCGAGCCGGTGGTCCGGGTCATGCCAAGCCCGCCGCAATGGGCGCAGGTCTCGAAATGCGTCTCCATCAGGCTCGGGCGCAGCCGCTGGCGCGACAGCTCGAGCAGGCCGAAGGCGCTGATCCGGCCGAGCTGGATGCGGGCGCGGTCCTGCCGCATCGCCTCCTTCAGCCGGTGCTCGACCGCCTTGTTGTGGCGGTCGTCCTCCATGTCGATGAAGTCGATGACGATCAGGCCGGCCAGGTCGCGCAGGCGCAGCTGGCGGGCGACCTCGTCGGCGGCCTCCAGGTTGGTCTTGTACGCCGTCTCCTCGATGTTCCGCTCGCGGGTCGAGCGGCCGGAGTTGACGTCGATCGAGACCAGCGCCTCGGTCGGGTTGATGACGATGTAGCCGCCGGAGCGCAGCTGCACCACCGGGCTGTGCATCGCGTCGATCTGGCCTTCGACGTTGAAGCGGTGGAACAGCGGGACGTCCTGGTCCAGGTAGGGCTGGACCTTCTTGGCATGGCTCGGCATGAGCATGCGCATGAAGTCCTTGGCGGTGCGGTAGCCCTCCTCGCCGGCGACCTGGACGTCCTCGATGTCCTTGGAATAGAGGTCGCGGATCGCCCGCTTGATCAGGTCCGCCTCTTCATGGATGGCGCAGGGGGCGGTCGACTGCAGCGTGGTCTGCCGGATCGAATCCCACAGCCGCAGCAGGTAGTCGAGGTCGCGCCGGATCTCCAGCTTGGTCCGCTCCAGCCCCGCCGTCCGCAGGATGACCGCCATGCCGTCCGGCACGTCCAGGTCATCCATGATCGCCTTCATCTTCTTGCGATCCTTGGGATTGGCGATCTTCCGGCTGATGCCGCCGCCGCGCGGCGTGTTCGGCATCAGCACGCAGTAGCGGCCGGCCAGCGACAGGTAGGTGGTCAGCGCCGCGCCCTTGTTGCCGCGCTCCTCCTTGGTCACCTGCACCAGCATGATCTGCCGGCGCTTGATGACCTCCTGGATCTTGTAGTTGCGGTAGTTCGGCAGCTTCGAGCGGCGGTCGCGGGCCTCCTCGGCCTCGTCGCCGCCCAGCACCTCGACGGGCTCCTGCTCGCCGTCATGGCCGTTGCCATTCTCGCCCCCGGCCGGAGTCGGGTCGTCGCCCCTCGGCGATTCGGGCGGGGCCAGCAGCGCGACCGGGCCGCTGTCGCCCTCGGTCGACAGGGTCTCGCCGAAGCTCTCCTCGACGATGGCCTCGGCGTGGATCACCTCGCCCGCCACCGCATCGCCGGCATCGAACGCCTCGCTCGGGCCGGCCTCGGCCTCGGCGCGGGCCGGGCGGCGGTCACCACGGCCGCGGCGCCGGCGGGACGCCGGCTCGGCCGGTTTCGCCTCGACGGCCTCGGCCTCGTCGGCCTCCGCGGCCTGGCGGGCCAGCAGCGCCTCGCGGTCGGCGATCGGGATCCGGTAGTAGTCGGGATGAATTTCCGAGAAGGCGAGGAAACCGTGCCGGTTCCCGCCATACTCCACGAAGGCGGCCTGGAGCGAGGGTTCGACCCGCGTCACCTTGGCCAGATAGATGTTGCCCTTAAGCTGCTTCTTGGCTTCGGTCTCGAAGTCGAATTCCTCGAGCCGATTGCCGTCCAGCACCACCACCCGCGTTTCTTCCGCATGGGTGGCGTCCACCAGCATTCTTTTAGCCATGTACAAACCCTGGCGACGCTGCCGTCACCCCGCGCGACCGACGGGGCTGCGGCGCGTCCTTGTCCTGCCGAAGCCGCCGGGGGCGCGAACCGTGATCACCCGAGAACGGCGCTTCGCAGCAGGCCAGACGGGAGGGTCCGCGACCACCGGTCCGGCGCGGATGCGCCGGGGCACGGCCTCGAGTTGATCTCAATGTCGCCCGACATCCGCAGCCGCGCATCGCGTGCCGGCCGTTCGACGGAAGACGCTTCCCGGCGGAAATCGATGCGCCGCCGCGCGATCAACCCGGACACCCGGGGAACCCGGACATCCGATCGACCGATCGGGCAGACTGTCGCGCCGTCACGATACCGAGGCACCGCACTCTCGACAATGGGAGATTTCGGGGGTAAGGGGCGCGCCTGCCGGTCGCGCCGCCGCGGGGGCCTGACTCGCGGTCGGCGCTATGGTAACAGAAACCCGGCCGCCCGCGGTCATCAACGGAACACAATCGCGTCCTATCCGCTTCTGCGACGAGGCCGGCCTGCCGGGCCGACCCCGCCATGTCGGGCGGCCGGCCGCCGTCCATCCACTGCCCCCATGGTTCGATGCGCCTGATCGGCTGGCTCCTGTCCTCCCTCATCCTCCTCCTCGTCGTCGCGGCGGTCGGGGTCTTCGCGGCCGCGAGCTATTTCGGCCGCGACCTGCCGGACACGGCGCAGCTGGCCGAATACGCGCCGCCGATCACCACCCGGCTGCACGCGGCCGACGGCCGGCTGATGGCGGAATACGCCAACCAGAACCGGTTGTTCGTGCCGTTCGGGGCGATCCCGCCCCTGGTGGCCCAAGCCTTCGTCTCGGCCGAGGACCAGCGCTTCTACGACCATCCGGGCGTCGACCTGCAGGGCATCGCCCGGGCCGGGATCTCGGCGATCCAGAACTATGGGTCCGACCGGCGGATGGAGGGCGCCTCGACCATCACCCAGCAGGTGGCGCGCAACTTCTTCCTGACGCCGGACCGGGCGATCAGCCGCAAGATCCGCGAGGTGCTGCTGGCGCTGCGCATCGAAAGCGCCTTCACCAAGCAGCAGATCCTCGAGCTGTACCTGAATCAGATCTATCTCGGCCGCGGCGCCTATGGCGTGGCGGCGGCGTCGCTGGCCTATTTCAACAAGCCGCTGAGGGACCTGACGGTCTCCGAGGCCGCCTTCCTGGCCGGCCTGCCGAAGGCGCCCAGCAGCTACGACCCGAAGACCCGGCTGGACGCCGCCGTCAACCGCCGCAACTACGTCCTCGGCCGGTTGCTCGAGGACGGGGCGATCACCAAGGAGCAGGCCGACGCCGCCCGGGCCGAGCCGCTGCTGACCAAGGACCGCCGGCAGATCGAGTTCGTCAGCGCCAACTACTTCGCCGAGGAGGTGCGGCGCGAGCTGCAGCGCCTGTACGGCAACGATGCCCTGTACCAGGGCGGGCTGTCGGTGCGCACCTCGCTGGACCCGCATCTGCAGGACCTGGCCGACCAGTCGCTGCGCAACGGCCTGCGCAGCTATGACCAGCGGCATGGCTGGCGCGGCCCCTTGAAGAAGATCGGGGGCTTCGACGACTGGGCCGGGCAGCTCGCCGCGATCGAGCGGCCGGCCGGCGCCGGCGACTGGCAGATGGCGGTGGTGCTGGATGTCGACGCCAAGGCCGCCGGCATCGGCTTCTCGGACAAGAGCCGCGGCACCATCCCCTTCGCCGAGATGAAATGGGCCCGGCCCTGGCGCGCGAACCAGACCGTCGGCGCCGATCCCAGGAAGCCGTCTGACGTGCTGGCCAAGGGCGACGTCATCCTGGTCGAGCCGACCGGCCCGGTGCCGGACGACAAGGCCGTGCCGCAGGAATTCGGCCTGCGCCAGATCCCCGACGCGCAGGGCGCGCTGGTCGCGCTCGACCCCAACACCGGCCGGGTGCTGGCGATCAGCGGCGGCTACGACTACGCGATGAGCGAGTTCGACCGCGGCACCCAGGCCGTGCGGCAGCCCGGCTCGACCTTCAAGCCCTTCGTCTATCTGACCGCGCTGGAGGCCGGCTACACCCCGACCACCATCATCGACGACGCCCCGATCACGATCGACACCGGCACCACCGACTGGGCGCCGGAGAACGACGACCAGCGGTTCCTCGGCCCGATGCCGCTGCGGATCGGCGTCGAGCGGTCGCGCAACCTGATGACGGTGCGCCTGATCCAGGCGGTGGGCCTCGAAAAGGTCAAGGCGACGGCGGAGCGCTTCGGCGTCTACAAGGACATGCCGCTGCTGTACTCCATGGCGCTCGGCGCCGGCGCGACCACGCCGCTGCAGATGGCGGCCGGCTTCGCCCAGATCGCCAATGGCGGCAAGAAGGTGCTCCCGACCTTCGTCGACCGGATCCAGGACCGCACCGGTCGCACCATCTACCGGCATGACGAGCGGCCCTGCGACAGCTGCGGCCAGCCCTGGGCCGACCAGGCGACGCCGGTGATCCCGGACACGCGCGAGCAGATCGCCGACCCGGTCTCGGCCTACCAGATGACTTCGATCCTGCAGGGCGTGGTCCAGCGCGGCACCGCCTCGGCGCTGAACAAGCTGGGCTTCACCCTGGCCGGCAAGACCGGCACCACCAACGACGCCAAGGACGCCTGGTTCGTCGGCTTCTCGCCCGATCTGGTGGTGGCGATCTATGTCGGCTTCGACGAGCCGAAGACGCTGGGCGCCCGCGAGTGGGGCTCGACCGCGGCGCTGCCGATCTTCCGCGACTTCATGTCCGCGGCGCTGCAGGGCAAGGACGTCCCGCCCTTCCGCATCCCGCCCGGCGTCAACCTGGTCAAGATCGACCGGCTGAGCGGCCAGCCTGCCTATGGCAGCGGCGGCGACATGATCTGGGAGGCGTTCCGCCCCGGCACCGAGCCCGGCACCGGCTATGCCCTCGACCGGCTCGATGGCAGCGGCGGCACGACCGACCAGGGCACCACCAGCTTCGGCGACAGCGTGCCCGACGCGACAACGGGGACCGGCGGGCTCTACTGATCCGCCCGCCGCAACCCGGATCAAGGGAAGCAATGGGGACAGGCACGATCAATCCGTCCCAACCCAGGAGGAACTCATGGCCCTTCGCAAATTCATCATCGAGCGTGATATCCCGGACGTCGGCTCCCTGGAGCGCGAGCAGTTGCGCGGCGCCGCGGCCAAGTCCAACGACGCGCTGCGCCAGATCGGCCCCGACATCCAGTGGGTCGAGAGCTACGTCGCCGACAACAAGACCTTCTGCGTCTACCTGGCCCAGGACGAGGCGGTGATCCGCAAGCACGCCGAGATCAGCGGCTTTCCGGCGACCAAGATCACCGAGATCCGCAAGATGATCGACCCGACGACGGAACGGGCCGGCTGACGGATTGCCGGATGGATCTCGCGGGCTTCATTCGGCTGCTCGAGGCCTATCGCGACACCCGCTATCTGTTCATCGCCGACGGCGTCGAGCGCGAGGTGCGGATCGACCGCCGGAACCCGGAGGCCGAGGCTTGGCTGACCGGGCGCGGCGCCGCCGGCGCCGGCTTCGTCAGCGCCGACAACCCGCGCAGCCTTCTGGCACCGGAGGCCGAGAACGAGGCGGCGCGGCAGCGCCTGGCCGAGGCGGTGCGCCGCCGCGGCGCGGACGCGGTGCCGCACACCGGCGCCGGCCTGGACGGCGCCTGGCCGCCGGAGCACGGCCTCCTGGTGCTCGGCCTGCCGGTGGCGGAGCTGACGGCCCTGGCCGAGGCGTTCGGCCAGAACGCCATCGTCTGGTTCGCCCCCAGCCGGCCCGCGCGGCTGGTGCCGACCCGGCTGTTGTTCGAGGCGCTCAGCACGGACGCCGGAGCGGGATGAATCGAGGTCGTCGGGCATGTCGAGCGTCCTTGATTGCCTCTCCCGCGCTGGCTGGCTTGTCGGGTCAGGCCCGGCAATGATGGCGACGGAGCGACAGGACCGGACATCCGGCCCTCTCAAGCCGCCGCCGGCACCGGTTCGAACAGCGGCACGATCTCCATCTCCGGCACCAGCACCAGCCCCTTGTCGGTGATCCGGATCTCCGGGATCACCGACAAGGGGATCAGGTTGAAGCCCATATAGGGGATGGTGCAGCCCGCCTTCTCCCATTCGGCCTTCAGCGCCTTCACCTCCTCCGCCACCTCGGTCACGCGCTTGTCGGAGAGCAGGCCCGCGACCGGCAGCGGCACCATCGCCGTCACCCGGCCGTCGCGCACGACACAGACGCCGCCCTGCGCCGCCTCGATCGCCTGCAGCGCCACCCGCATGTCGGCCTCGCCGGTGCCGGCGACGATGATGTTGTGGCTGTCGTGCCCGACCGAGGAGGCGACGGCGCCATCCGTCAACCCGAAGCCGGACAGCAGCCCGTGGGCCACGTTCCCGGCCGACTTGCCGTGCCGCTCGACCACCGTGACGAAGCACAGGCCGTGCCGGTCGAAATGGTCCTGCCAGCGCTCCGCCGGCTCCAGCGTCAGCGTGACGTGGCCGAGCACGATGCCCGGCAGGACGGTGCGGATCGCATGGGCGACCACGGCCTCGGCCGGCAGGTCGGGCACCAGCGTCACCGCGGGCGGCAGCCGCACCGTGCGGTAGGCCGCGGCCGGGTAGCGCCAGCGCGCGGACAGAGCCTCGTCGAGCAGCGGCGTGACCTTGCCGTCCTCGACCACCAGCTCGCCGCCGTACCAGGTGTTGACCGGCCTGAGCCCGTCGTCGAGCAGCACCAGGTCGGCCCGACGGCCGCCGCCGAAGCCGCCGATCTCGCCGTCCTGGCCGAAGCGGGCGGCGCCGTGCAGCGACCCCATCGCCCAGGCGCGCTCGGGTGGCAGACCGGCCCGAACCGCCTCGCCCACCACCCAGTCCAGGCCGAAGTGCAGCAGGTCGTCGGCGTCGCGGTCGTCGGTGCAGAAAGCGATGCGCTTGTGCGAGGCCCCCAGCTCCGTCACGGTCCGGATCGTCTCGGGCAGGTTGTGCCAGGGCGTGCCCGGGCGGCCGCCGCGCAGGAACAGCCAGATCCCCGCCTCCAGCAGGTCGTCGGCGATGTCGCGGTCGATCGCCTCATGCGTGTCGGTGACGCCGGCGGCAGCGTAGGCGGCGACGAACTCCCGCCCGTAGACATGGCCGGAGACCGGCCGGCCGCGCTCCAGCGCCGCGGCGATGATGGCGTGGCTGCGCTCATCGCCCATCGTCACCTGGACGAAGTCCATCTTCTCGCCCAGCGCCACAGCCTCCGGCCAGCGGTCGAACAGGCCGGCGATCTTCTCGGCCGTCAGGTCGCCGCCCGCGGTCTCGAGGCGCGGCGAGGTGGCCGGCACGGTGCTGGGCACGGTGAGGAAGATCGACAGCGGCGCCTGTCGCGCATCCTCCAGCATCGCCTCGACCCCGGCCACGTCCATGACGTTGCCGATCTCATGGCTGTCGCAGAAGATCGTGGTCGTGCCGTTCAGCAGCGCCGCCTCGGCATAGGCGCAGGCCGTCACCATGCTCGATTCGATATGGATGTGCGGATCGACCAGCCCGGGCGCGAGGATGGCGCCTTTTCCGTCGTACACGCGGGCCGACCCGTCCCGGCACGATCCTGCCGGTTTCACCGCGGCAATGCGCCCGCCGGCCACCCAGACCTCGCGGCCCGGCAGGATGCGCTCGGAATAGGTGGACAGCACCCGGACGTCACGGATCACCTGGTCCGGCGCGGCGCGGCCGGAGGCGACATCCGTCAGCCGCCGGGTCATGCGGGACAGGGGAAGGACGGAGAAGCGTGTGAGCATCTGGTCAGCCTGCTCTCTTGCCGCGGGAATGAGGTGCCGGCAGCTTACCAGGAGCCGGGGCCGTTGCCGCTCCCGCCCATGAAAAAGGGCCCCTCGCGGGGCCCTTTCCAATTCAACCGTGCGGCTTGCCGGTCAGGCGTGGCCGGCCGGCGCGCCGCGGGTCACGGCGTACAGCTTGGCCTGGGCCAGCTTCAGCGCCCGCTCGGCCACCGCTTTGTCGCCGGGGGTCTTGGCGTCGGCCACGTCCTCCTCGGCGTCGCGCAGCTCCTGCTCGACCTTGGCGCGGTCCAGCGAGGCCACCGGCATCACCTCCTCGGCCAGCACGGTGCAGCGCTCCGGCGTCACCTCGGCGAAGCCGCCGGTGACGAACAACCGGCTGGAGATGGCGCTGCGCTGCTCATAGACGTCGATCACGCCCGGCTGGACGGTCGACAGCATCGACATGTGCCCCTTCAGCACGCCGAAATAGCCGTCGCCACCGGGGACGACCACCATCTCGACCTGCCGCGCCACGAGCAGCTTCTCGGGCGAGACCAGTTCGAAGGCGAATTTCTCGGCCATGGATGTCCCCGGCTGCGATGCTGCTGGCGTCAGGCGGCTTCGGCGAGCTTCTTCGCCTTGGCGATGGCCTGGTCGATGGTGCCGACCATATAGAAGGCCGCCTCCGGCAGGTGGTCGTAGTCGCCGTTGACGATGCCCTTGAAGCCGCGGACCGTCTCCTCGACCGGGACCAGCTCGCCCGGCGTGCCGGTGAACACCTCGGCGACGTGGAAGGGCTGGCTGAAGAAGCGCTGGATCTTGCGGGCGCGGGCCACGGTCAGCCGCTGCTCTTCGGTCAGCTCGTCCATGCCCAGGATGGCGATGATGTCCTGCAGCGCCTTGTACTCCTGCAGCGTGCGCTGCACGGCGCGGGCCACCTCGTAGTGCTCCTGGCCGACCACGCGCGGGTCGAGGATGCGCGAGGTCGAGTCGAGCGGGTCGACCGCCGGGTAGATGCCCAGCTCGGAGATCGCGCGGCTCAGCACGGTGGTGGCGTCGAGATGTGAGAACGAGGTCGCCGGCGCCGGGTCGGTCAGGTCGTCGGCGGGCACGTAGATGGCCTGCACCGAGGTGATCGAACCCTTGTTGGTCGAGGTGATGCGCTCCTGCAGCGTGCCCATGTCGGTCGACAGGGTCGGCTGGTAGCCCACCGCCGACGGGATGCGGCCGAGCAGCGCCGACACCTCGGCGCCCGCCTGGGTGAAGCGGAAGATGTTGTCGACGAAGAACAGCACGTCCTGGCCTTCGACGTCGCGGAAGTACTCCGCCACGGTCAGGCCCGACAGGCCGACGCGGGCGCGGGCGCCCGGCGGCTCGTTCATCTGGCCATAGACCAGCGCCACCTTCGATTCGCCGTCGAGCTTGATGACTTCCGAGTCGATCATCTCGTGATAGAGGTCGTTGCCCTCGCGGGTCCGCTCGCCCACGCCGGCGAACACCGACACGCCGCCATGCGCCTTGGCGATGTTGTTGATCAGCTCCTGGATGGTCACCGTCTTGCCGACGCCGGCGCCGCCGAACAGGCCGATCTTGCCGCCCTTGGCGTAGGGGCTGATCAGGTCGATGACCTTGATGCCGGTGACCAGCATCTCCGCCTCGGTCGCCTGGTCGACGAAGGCCGGCGCGGCGCGGTGGATCGGCGAATGCAGCTTGGCGTTGATCGGGCCGCGCTCGTCGATCGGCTCGCCGATCACGTTCATGATGCGGCCGAGCGTCTCCGGGCCGACCGGCACCATGATGGCGTTGCCGCTGTCCTGGACCTTGTTGCCGCGGACCATGCCGTCGGTCGAGTCCATGGCGATGCAGCGCACGGTGTTCTCGCCGAGATGCTGCGCCACCTCGAGCACCAGCTTGCGCTCACCGATATCGGTGGTCAGGGCGTTCAGAATGGCGGGCAGCTCGCCATCGAACTGGACGTCCACCACGGCGCCCAGAACCTGGCTGACGCGGCCGATGACGTTGCTTCCGGTCTGGGTCTCGACCATGGTGTTCACGCTCCTCAGAACTGTCTTCAAGCGATCGGTGGATCGTCGGCAACCGAATAAGTGGCGGATCAAATTATCCGGACGCTTGAGACCAAGCGGCCGGTTCGATCCTAGACGGCTTCGGCGCCGGAGATGATCTCGATCAGCTCCTTGGTGATGTAGGCCTGGCGGGTCCGGTTGTAGACCAGCGTCAGCCGCTTGATCATGTCGCCGGCGTTGCGGGTCGCATTGTCCATCGCGGTCATGCGCGCGCCCTGCTCGGAGGCGGCGGATTCGAGCAGCGCCTTGTAGATCTGGATCGCCAGGTTGCGCGGCAGCAGCTCCGCCAGGATCTGCTCCTCGCTCGGCTCGAACTCGTAGACGATGCTCGAGGCCGTGTCCTCGGCCACGGCCGGCAGCGCCACGGGCACCAGCTGCTGCACCGTGATGATCTGGGCGATCGCCGATTTGAACTTGTTGTAGACCACCGAGCAGACGTCGAAATCGCCGGCCTCGAACATCGCCAGGATCCGGGTCGCGATGCCGTTGGCGTCGACGAAGCCCAGCTTCGGCCGGCCGACGTCGATCACGCTCTCGACGATCAGGTTGGCGAAGTCGCGGCGCAGGCTGTCCCGGCCCTTGCGGCCGACGGTGAACAGCTTCACCGTCTTGCCCTTGCCCTGCAGCTCACGGATCTGCTTGCGCGCCTCGCGCAGCACCGTGGCGTTGAACGCGCCGGCGAGGCCGCGATCCGAGGTGATGACGAGCAGCAGGTGCACGTCGCTCTTGCCGGTGCCGGAGATCAGCTTCGGCCCCTGGCCGGCCGTCTTGGCGACGGCGGCAAGGCCGGTCAGCATCCGCTCCATCCGGTCGGCATAGGGCCGGCCGGCTTCGGCCTGGTCCTGGGCGCGGCGCAGCTTCGACGCCGCGACCATCTTCATGGCCGCGGTGATCTTCTGCGTCGACTTGACGCTGGCGATCCGGTTCCGGAGGTCCTTCAACGACGGCATGGCGCCCCGCCTTCAATCGGTGTGGTGGGTACGACTGCCGCTCAGACGAAGGTCTTGGCGTAGTTCGTGATGAAGGCGGCCAGCTTCTCCTCGTTCTCCGGCGAGATCTGCTTCTCGTTCCGGATGCCTTCGAGGATCGCCTTGCCGTCGTCGCGCAGCGCGTCGAGCAGGCCCTTCTCGAAATCCGACACCCGGTTGACCGGGACGGTGTCGAGATGGCCGCGGACGCCGGCGAAGATCGCCGCCACCTGCTCCTCGATCGGCAGCGGGCTGAACTGCGGCTGCTTCAGCAGCTCGGTCAGGCGCGCGCCGCGGGCCAGCAGCTTCTGGGTCGAGGCGTCGAGATCCGCCGCGAACTGGGCGAAGGACTCCATCTCGCGGTACTGCGCGAGCTCGAGCTTGATGCGGCCGGCGACCTGCTTCATCGCCTTGATCTGGGCGGCGGAGCCGACGCGGCTGACCGAGAGGCCGACATTGATGGCCGGGCGGACGCCCTTATAGAACAGGCCGGTCTCGAGGAAGATCTGGCCGTCGGTGATCGAGATCACGTTGGTCGGGATGTAGGCCGAGACGTCGCCGGCCTGGGTCTCGATGATCGGCAGCGCGGTCAGCGAGCCGCCGCCATGCTCGTCGTTCATCTTGGCCGCGCGCTCCAGCAGGCGGCTGTGCAGGTAGAACACATCGCCCGGATAGGCCTCGCGGCCCGGCGGGCGGCGCAGCAGCAGCGACATCTGGCGGTAGGCCACCGCCTGCTTGGACAGATCGTCATAGATGATCAGCCCGTGCATGCCGTTGTCGCGGAAGAACTCGCCCATCGCGGCGCCGGTGTAGGGCGCCAGGAACTGCAGCGGCGCCGGCTCGGACGCGGTGGCGGCGACGACGATGGTGTATTCCAGCGCGCCGTATTCCTCGAGCGTCTTGACGATCTGGGCGACCGTCGAGCGCTTCTGCCCGATCGCGACGTAGATGCAGTACAGCTTCTGCTTCTCGTCGCCGGACTTGTTGATCTCGCGCTGGTTCAGGATGGTGTCGATGGCGACGGCGGTCTTGCCGGTCTGGCGGTCGCCGATGATCAGCTCGCGCTGGCCGCGGCCGACCGGGGTCAGCGCGTCGATCGACTTCAGGCCGGTCTGCATCGGCTCGTGCACCGACTTGCGCGGGATGATGCCCGGGGCCTTGACCTCGACGCGGCTCATCTTGGCGTCGTGGATCGGACCCTTGCCGTCGATCGGGTTGCCCAGCGCGTCGACCACGCGGCCCAGCAGGCCGCGGCCGACCGGGACCTCGACGATGGCGCCGGTGCGCTTGACCGTGTCGCCTTCCTTGATGTCGCGATCCTCGCCGAAGATCACGATACCGACATTGTCGGTCTCGAGGTTCAGCGCCATGCCCTTGATGCCGCCCGGGAACTCGACCATCTCGCCCGCCTGGACGTTGTCGAGGCCGTAGACGCGGGCGACACCGTCACCGACCGACAGCACCTGGCCGACCTCGGCCACGTCGGCCTCGGTCCCGAAATTGGCGATCTGATCCTTGATGATCGCAGAGATTTCGGCGGCACGGATGTCCATCAGACGGTTCCCTTCATCGCGAGCTGCAGCTTGGCCAGTTTCGTGCGCAGGGAGCTGTCGACCATGCGCGAGCCGACTTTGACGATCATCCCGCCGAGCAGCGCGGGATCGATTTTGACATTGACCTGGACCTTGGCGCCCATGGCCTTCTTCAGCTGGTCGACCAGCGCCTCGGTCTGGCGGTCGGTCAGCGCCGAGGCGGCGGTGACGTCGGCGGTGACCTCGCCGCGGCGGCGGGCCAGTTCGGCCAGGAAGGCGTCGATCATGGCGTCGAGGGCGAACAGGCGGCGGTTGCGCGCCACCAGGCCGATGAAGCGGCGCACCAGGTCGGACACGCCCGCCCGCTCCAGCACCGCGGCCATCGCCTTGCCCTGCGCGTCGCGGGACAAGAGCGGGCTGCGGACCAGACGGCGCAGATCCTCGCTCTCGGCCAGGGCGGCCTTCAGGCCGCGCAGGTCGTCCGCGGTCTGGTCGAGCGCCTTGCCCTCGTCGGCGAGTGCGTAGAGCGCCGTCGCGTAGCTGGATGCGAGGCCGGAAATCCCTGAGCCTGTGGCTGCCACCGATCGTCCCTCGATCGTTGTTGTCGATCGTGGCAGGAGGCCACGACCACCGAAAGTTCGGGGGGCTCTATCGCACAACAGAGGGCTGTCCGAGGCCCACCCCTTACGCTCGGCGCGCCGTCATCTAACATAGCGGTAGGGGGTGCGCAACCGGCATGGAGGCGGGTTTTTCATGGCGGAGTGCCGGATGTAGACTGGCGCGAGCGATTCGCATCCATTCGAGGTCGGAATGCCGCATGACCCTGCGCCCGGCGAGGCGCCGCAGCAGCACGGGCCCGAATCCGGCCATGATCATGCGGCGCATGATCACGGGCCGGGCCATGGTCATCACCCTGGGCACCACCACGGCGTGCCGGAGGGAGCTGACGGCGAGCGGCGCCTGATGATCGCGCTGGCCATCACCGCCGGCTTCATGCTGGTCGAGGCGGCGGGCGGCTGGATCGCCAATTCCCTCGCACTCCTGGCCGATGCCGGCCACATGCTGACCGATGCGGCGGCGCTGGCCCTGGCCTGGCTGGCGGCGCGGATGGCGCGGCGGCCGCGCGACGCCCGGCGCAGCTACGGCTACGGCAGGGTGCAGGTGCTGGCCGCCTTCGCCAACGGCATCGTGCTGCTGGCCGTGGTCGTCGCCATCGTGGTCGAGGCCGCCGGCCGGCTGACCGCGCCCGCACCGGTCGAGGGCGGGCTGATGATCGTCGTCGCCGCGGCCGGGCTGGCGGCCAACCTGGTCGCCTTCCGGGTGCTGCAGGGCGGCGACCGCGGCAATCTGAACCTGCGCGGCGCGGCGCTGCATGTGATGGGCGACCTGCTCGGCTCGGTCGGCGCGCTCGCCGCCGGCGCCGTGATCCTGCTGACCGGCTGGACCCCGATCGACCCGATCCTGTCGGTGCTGGTGTCGCTGCTGGTGCTGCGCAGCGCCTGGGTGATCCTGCGCGAATCCGGCCATGTGCTGGTGGAGGGGTCGCCCGACCGCATCGACGAGGCGGTGCTGGCCGCGGCGATCCTGGCCGAGGTGCCGGCGGTGATCGACGTGCACCACGTCCACGCCTGGACCCTGACGCCGGACCGGCCGCTGGTGACCCTGCACGCCCGGCTGCGCGAGGGCGCCGATTCCGACCAGGCGATCGGCGCGGTGATCCGCCTGCTGCGCGATCGCTTCGGTGTCGACCACGCCACGGTGCAGGCCGAATTCGAGGTCTGCGCCGACGCCGCAAACGCGCCGCGACACTAAGCGCCCCCCACGTCGCGGCTACGCCGCGACACTAAGCGCAACGTGTCGTAACGCAAAAATGCAAACGCCAGTTCACCTTTTTGCTCGAAAGCGGTAATTATTCGACATACTAGCGTGTATTTGATGTCGCCCATGGCCCGGCTGTCCCGGGCAGCGGGCCCGGAAAGGTGACGATGGGCCATAATGGAGCTTTAGCCCGCGACGCGGACCCGATGTCGATCTGCCGCAACGTGACGGTTGCGGGGCGACGGACCAGCGTCCGCATGGAGGTCGTGTTCTGGGACGGGCTGATGGAGATCTGCGCGCGAGCAGATCGGTCTGAACGAGATCTGCACCCGGATCGACGCCGCCCGCAAGGGCAGCGGCCTGACCGGGGCGCTGCGGGTCTTCGTCCTGTGCTATTTCCGTGAGCTGACCCGCCGGCCGTCGTCGATGCAGCCGCCGGTCCACGCCTCGGTCCAGACCCCGCCGGCGCTGCTGATCGCGGCGCTGGAAGGCGTGATCGGGGCGAGGGCGTAGAACGCCGGTCGGGTCCGCCACGGCGAACCTGACATCGTCACCGAATCTCAGGCGAGACCGTCCCAGTTCAGCCGCTCCACTGCCGCCACCGGCCGCAGCCGGTGCCGTTCGGCGGCTGCGGCCAGCTTGTGCGCGTCCGGCCGGCCGGTGGCGCCGTCGCGCAGCTCGGCGCCGTGGATGCCGCCGATCACGAACAGCCCGTCGATCCCGGCCGCGGCCGCGCCGGCCATGTCGGTGTGGAAGCTGTCGCCGATCGCCAGCACCCGCGCCGGGTCGGGCCGGCCGAGCAACTCGAAGCAGCGGCGGTAGACCGGCGGGTGCGGCTTGCCGTGGTAGAACACCGGACCGCCCAGCGTCTCGTAGTGCTGCGCCAGGGCACCGGCGCAGATCTGCATCCGGCCGCCGACGATGACGACGATGTCCGGGTTGGCGCAGATCATCGGCAGGCGGCGCGCCGCCGCGGCCTCGAGCAGCGGCGCGTGGTCCTCGACCCGCTCCTCCGGGTCGTCGATGCCGGTGTTCAGCACGAAGTCGGCATCAGCCAGGTCGTCGACCCGGACGACATCGTCGACGCCCTCATAGACGTCGGCGTCGCGGTCGGGGCCGAGATGCAGGAAGCGCTCGCCCAGCGCCTGGTGGAAATCGTCGTCGCGCTCCGCCAGCGCCAGATGCGCCGCCTCGCCCGAGGACAGGATCGCGTCCCAGCACTCCTCCGGCACGCCGATCTGGGCCAGGCGCTGCACCACCGACCCGACCCGCCGCGGCGCGTTCGACAGCAGGCACACCTGCTTGCCGTCGCCGCGCAGCCGCTGCAGGCAGTCGATCACCCCGGGATAGGGCGTGACCCCGTCATGCACCACGCCCCACAGGTCGACGATGAAGGCGTCGTAGCGGTCGCGGATCGCGGCGACGCCGTCGAGGATCGGAATGCTGTCGGTCATCGAGTCTGGCCTGTTCGTCCATTCCGGTCTTGTGCAGGGACTTCCGGGGCGGCGCGACCGGCGCCGCCCCGGAAGATTTACGCCGTATGCAGATCCTCGCCCTGGCCCTTCAGCCTCGCCGCCAGCGAGGCCTCGAGGAACTGGTCGATGTCGCCGTCCAGCACCGCCGAGGAGGCGCTGGTCTCCACCCCGGTGCGCAGGTCCTTCACCATCTGGTAGGGCTGCAGCACATAGCTGCGGATCTGGTGGCCCCAGCCGATATCGGTCTTCTCGGCGTTCAGCGCGTCGGCCTGGGCCTCGCGGATCTTCAGCTCGCGCTCGTAGAGCCGGGCGCGCAGCATGTCCATCGCCATGGCTCGGTTGCGGTGCTGCGACCGGTCGTTCTGGCAGGCGACGACGACGCCGGTCGGGACGTGGGTGATGCGGATCGCCGATTCCGTCTTGTTGACGTGCTGGCCGCCCGCGCCCGAGGACCGGTAAGTGTCGACCTTCAGGTCCTTGTCGTCGATCGTGATCTCGATCGAATCATCGACCACGGGCGACACCGCGACCGAGGAGAAGCTGGTGTGCCGCCGCGCCGCACTGTCGAACGGGCTGATCCGGACCAGGCGGTGCACGCCCGATTCGGTCTTCAGCCAGCCATAGGCGTTGTGGCCCTTGATCAGCACGGTGGCCGACTTGATCCCGGCCTCTTCGCCCGGGCTCTCTTCCAGCCACTCGACCTTGAAGCCGTGCTTCTCGGCCCAGCGCATATACATGCGCAGCAGCATCAGGCCCCAATCCTGGGCCTCGGTGCCGCCGGCGCCGGCATTGACCTCGAGATAGGCGTCGTTGCCGTCGGCCTCGCCGGCCAGCAGGCTTTCCAGCTGCTTCTTCGCCACCCGCTCGCCCAGCCGGCTCAGCTGGGTCTCGGCATCGGCCAGCACCTCGGCGTCGCCCTCAGCCTCGGCCAGCTCGATCAGCCCGACGGTGTCGTCGAACTCGCCGGCCAGCGCCTTGTAGCCGCCGATGGCGTCATCCAGGTGGGTGCGCTCGCGCAGCAGAGTCTGCGCCTTCTCCGGGCTGTCCCAGAGCTTCGGGTCCTCGGCGAGGGCGTTCAGCTCGTCCAGTCGTCTGAGTGCGTTATCCCAGTCAAAGAGACCTCCTCAGCAGCGCGAGCGACTGCTTGATCTCTTGGGCCTTGGCTTCGGTCTCGGCGCGCATCGGTGCGCTCCTCTCGAATTCGGTCCGGTCACGGGATCGCGGGCCGCGCGGCGGCCTGCAATGCGAACCGGGGATGTAGGACGGATCGGCGGTCAGGTAAAGGCCGCGGGCGGGAAAACCTCCCGCCCGCTGCACTCTCAAGCCTTGCGCGGCTTCAACTGGCTGACATCGCGCACGGCGCCGCGGGCGGCGCTGGTGGTCAAGGCCGCGTAGGCCTGCAGCGCCATCGAGACTTTTCGCGCACGCGGCGCGGAGGGCTGCCAGCCCCCATCGGCGCGGGCGTTCATCGCCGCCCGGCGATGGGCCAGCACCTCGTCGGAGACGGCGAGATGGATCTTCCGGGCCGGGATGTCGATCTCGATGGTGTCGCCCTCCTCGACCAGGGCGATGGCGCCGCCCTCCGCCGCCTCGGGCGAGACATGGCCGATCGACAGGCCGGAGGAGCCGCCGGAGAAGCGGCCGTCGGTGACCAGGGCGCAGACCTTGCCCAGGCTCTTCGACTTCAGATAGCTGGTCGGGTACAGCATCTCCTGCATGCCGGGGCCGCCCTTCGGGCCCTCGTAGCGGATCAGCACCACGTCGCCGGGCTTGATCCGGTCGCCCAGGATGCCCTCGACCGCAGCGTCCTGGCTCTCGAAGATCCGGGCGGGGCCGGAGAAGGTCAGGATGCTGGCATCGACGCCCGCGGTCTTCACCACGCAGCCATCCTCGGCGATGTTGCCGTACAGCACCGCCAGGCCGCCATCGGGGCTGAAGGCGTGCTCGAGATTGCGGATGACCCCGCGCTTACGGTCGGCGTCGACGCTGGGGTAGCGCGCGTCCTGGCTGAAGGCGACCTGGGTCGGGACGCCGCCCGGCGCCGCGGCATAGAAGCGGTGCACGGATTCGCTGTCGGTGCGCTTGATGTCCCACTGGTCCAGCGCGGCCGACAGGCTCTCGGCATGGACCACGCGGGTGTCGCGGTTCAGCAGGCCGGCGCGGTCCAACTCGCCCAGGATGGCCATGATGCCGCCGGCGCGGTGGACGTCCTCCATATGCACGTTGGCCACCGCCGGCGCGACCTTGCACAGCACCGGCACGCGGCGCGACAGCCGGTCGATGTCGGCCATGGTGAAATCGACCCCGCCCTCCTGCGCCGCCGCCAGCAGGTGCAGCACGGTGTTGGTCGACCCGCCCATGGCGATGTCGAGCGTCATCGCGTTCTCGAAGGCGGCGAAGCCGGCGATGTTGCGCGGCAGCACCGACTCGTCGTCCTGCTCGTAGTGGCGCTTTGCCAGGTCGACGATCAGGTGCCCGGCCTCGACGAACAGGCGCCTGCGGTCGGCATGGGTGGCCAGGGTCGAGCCGTTGCCCGGCAGGGCCAGGCCCAGCGCCTCGGTCAGGCAGTTCATCGAATTGGCGGTGAACATGCCGGAGCACGAGCCGCAGGTCGGGCAGGCCGACCGCTCGATCACCTTGACGTCCTCGTCGCTGATCCGGCTGTCGGCGGCCGCGACCATGGCGTCGATCAGGTCCAGCGACTTGGTCTCGCCGCCGACCTTGATCTTGCCGGCCTCCATCGGCCCGCCGGACACGAACACCACCGGGATGTTCAGCCGCATCGCGGCCATCAGCATGCCGGGCGTGATCTTGTCGCAGTTCGAGATGCAGACCATGGCGTCGGCGCAATGTGCGTTGACCATGTACTCGACGCTGTCGGCGATGATCTCGCGCGACGGCAGGCTGTACAGCATGCCGTCATGGCCCATGGCGATGCCGTCATCGACGGCGATGGTGTTGAACTCCTTGGCGACCCCGCCGGCGGCCTCGATCTCCCGCGCCACCAGCTGGCCGAGGTCCTTGAGGTGGACATGGCCGGGCACGAACTGGGTGAAGGAGTTGACGACGGCGATGATCGGCTTGCCGAAATCCGCATCCGTCATGCCGGTCGCCCGCCAGAGCCCGCGGGCTCCGGCCATGTTGCGGCCGTGGGTGGTTGTGCGGGAACGATAGGCTGGCATTGATCGGGTCCGTGCTGCTCTGGTCACTTTCGGTCGGGCGGATGGCCGTGGCGATCAGAAAAGAACCACGACACCCGTCGGAAACGTCCGATCCAGAAAGAACGCCATTCCCGTTCGCGGCGCAAGGGCGCCGGATGCAACGCTCCCGCGCGCGGAGTGCCGCCTATCGGCTGGCGGCCACGTCCCCCGGCTCCGGCGCCGGGTCGTCGGCGGCGTAGGCCGGGGCGGCCAGGCGCAGGCAGCTGACCAACGTGGCGGCGGTCGCCAGCCCGGCCGCGGTCAGCAGCGCCGCCTGGCTGCCATGGTCCGGGAAATGGGCGAACAGCAGCGCCACCAGCGCCGCGCCGGTGGCCTGGCCCAGCAGGCGGGCGGTGCCCAGCATGCCGCTGGCGGCGCCGCTGCGGCTGCGCGGGGCCGACCCGATCATCACCCGGTTGTTGGGCGACTGGAACAGGCCGAAGCCGGCGCCGCACAGCGCCATGCGCCAGACGATGCCGACGGGGGAGGGATCCGCCGGCAGGGTCGCCAGCAGCACCAGGCCGATGGCGAGGACGGCGAGGCCGATGCCGCCTAGCAGGCCGGGCGGGTGCCGGTCGGACAGGCGGCCGGCGAAGGGCGCGGTGACCGCCACCGCCAGCGGCCAGGGGATCATCAGCAGGCCGACCTGGGCCGGGGAGAAGCCGTAGCCGGTCTGCAGCAGGAAGGGCAGCGTCACGAAGGCCGCCATCTGCGCCGCGAAGGAGCTGATCGAGGTGGCGACCGACAGCCCGACCACCGGGATCCGCAGCAGGTCCAGCGGCACCAGCGGCGTCGCCTGAGCCAGCTGCCGCCGCACCAGCCACACGGCGGCGACGAGGCTGGCGCCGAGCTGCAGCGCCACCAGCCCCCAGTCCAGCGCATGCGCGATGCTGTCGATGCCGGTGATCAGCAGGCCGAAGGTGGCGGCGGAGAGCAGCGCGCTCAGCAGGTCGAAGCGGCGGTCGGCAAGGTCGCTTTCCGGCAGGTTGCGGCTGCCGATGATCAGGGCGGCGACGCCGAGCGGCAGGTTGATGGCGAACAGCCAGGGCCAGGAGGCGAACGACAGCACGGCGCCGGCGAAGCTGGGGCCGATGGTCGAGGCGCTGGCCGCGATCATGGCGTTGACGCCCAGCACATGGCCCAGCCGGGCGCGCGGGAAGATGTAGCGGATCAGCGCGGTGTTGACGCTCATGATCCCGGCGGCGCCGAAGCCCTGGGCGACGCGGGACAGGGTCAGCGCCAGCAGCGAGTCCGACAGGGCGCAGGCGACCGAGGCGACGGTGAACAGGGCCAGGCCGCCGAGATAGATCCGGCGGTAGCCATAGATCTCGCCCAGCCCGGCGAGGGGCAGCAGCGAGACCACCACCGCCAGCTGGTAGGCGTTGACGATCCAGATCGACATCGACGGGCTGGCCTGGAACTCGGCCGCGATCGTCGGCAGCGCCACATTGGCGACGGAGCCGTCGAGCACGGCGAGCATGATGCCGAGCACCACGGTGGCGAAGGCCCATCTGCGGCGGGGCAGGGGCAGGCCGTCGGGCAGGGGGGACACAGCTGTGACCTCGTTCTTCGCGGCGGGCACCCCTCGGTGCCGCCGTCCATGGCATGATCCTGGAACCAGCCGCTGCGAATTGCTATGGCGTTTTAGCTATAACAGAATAGCAAAATGATCGACCCGGACCAGATCTCTCCGACCGAGCGCCAGCAGCTCGGCGACTTCCGGCTGCAGCTGATGGCGCTGCTGCGCCGGCTGCGGCGCGAATCCGACGGCGGCGACATCCCGCTGTCGAAGCTGATGCTGCTGGCCGCGCTGCTGCGCCTGGGCGGCACGGCCAGCCCGACCGAGCTCGGCACGGTCGAGGGGCTGCGCTCGTCTAACGTCGCGGCGCTGCTGGGCGGGCTGGAGAAGGACGGGCTGGTGCGGCGCGAGGCCGATGCCGGCGACCGGCGCCGGCTGCATGTGGTCCTCACCGACGCCGGTACGCAGGCGGTGCTGGCCAACCGCAGCCGGCGCGAAGCCTGGCTGGCCGAGGCCGTCGCCGGTTGCCTGAGTGCGGCGGAGCGGGCTCAGCTGATCGCCGCCGGCGCCCTGCTGCAGCGCCTGGCGGAGTATCAGCCGGAGGCGTGATCCGGGCGACTGATCGCGACGCGGGACAGGCCGGGTAAAGCCGGCACCGCGAAAACGGTCAGGGAGGTGTCCGGTTCACTGGTAGTTGTCGGCCCGGCAGCCTCGAACGCGCCGCTTGCCGGAATTGCGGATTTTACGTATTTTCATCAAAATATCTCGAGGATGCCATGCGCGAGGTTCCAGCCACGGAGTTCACCCGCAATTTCGGTCTTTACCGTGAGGTTGCGCAGCGTGAGCCTGTGGCCGTCACCAGCCATGGCCGGCCGACAGGGTATTTCATTTCCGCGGTCGAGTATGAGGAGATGCAGCGCCTCAAGGCCCTCGCCCGCCGGCCGCGCGCCATCACCGACCTGACCGAGGCGGAAATCGAAGCTGTCTCCGCGAGCCGGATGGGACCGGAGCACGATCCTCTCGATGCGCTGCTCGAGGACGAGTGACCCCTGAGGTATGGCGCTCCCCGATCCGCAGCCCGGCGCGGGCCGGGAAGAAGGTCTCAAGTCCCGGCGTGATCGTGCTTGCGATCGACCAGCGGGATGACGGCGGAACGCTGGTGCGGGTCGTTCCCGTGACGCACAGCCCACCGGCCGATCCCGACATCGCCATTGAACTGCCTCAGCGGGTGAAGCAGCATCTCGGCCTCGATGCGGGCCGTTCCTGGGTCGTCGTCGATGAGGTCAACGACTTCGTCTGGCCGGGATATGATCTGCGCCCCATCCCGGGGACGCGGCATCGGGTCGCCTACGGGTTTCTGCCGCCGCGTCTGTTCACGAGCATCGTGACGCGGGCCCGCGACCTGTGGCGCCAGGGGCGCGGCAAGGCGGCCGCACGAGACTGAGCGCGCCGATCATCGGTATGACGGCGGCCGATCCCTACTCCGCCGCCTCGACCAGCGGGGCGGGGATGTAGTTCAGGATCGGCCCGAGCCAGCGCTCGACCTCGGCGATCGGCATGGCTTTGCGGCGGGCATAGTCCTCGACCTGGTCGCGCTCGACCTTGGCGACGCCGAAATAATACGAGTCCGGATGCGCCAGATAGAGGCCGGAGACCGATGAGCCCGGCCACATGGCGTAGCTCTCGGTCAGGCGCACGCCGATCCGCTGCTCGGCGTCGAGCAGCCGGAACAGGGTCACCTTCTCGGTGTGGTCCGGCTGTGCCGGATAGCCCGGGGCGGGGCGGATGCCGCGATAGGGCTCGCCGATCAGCTCGTCCGGGGCGAAGGCCTCGTCCGGCGCGTAGCCCCAGAACTCGCGGCGCACGCGCTGGTGCATGGCCTCGGCGAAGGCCTCGGCGAAGCGGTCGGCCAGCGCCTTCACCAGGATCGAGGAATAGTCGTCATTGGCCCGGGCGAAGCGGTTGGCGATCGCCTCCTCCTCGATCCCGGCGGTGACGACGAAGCCGCCGACATAGTCGCCCTTGCCGCTGTCGGCGGGCGCGACGAAGTCGGACATCGCCACCCGCGGCCGGCCGTCGCGCTTCGACAGTTGCTGCCGCAGGGTGAAGAAGGTCGCCAGCTCCTGCCGCCGCGTCTCATCGGTGAACAGGCGGATGTCGTCGCCCACCGTGCCGGCCGGCCAGAAGCCGATCACGGCCTGCGGCTTGAACCAGCGCTCCTCGATGATGCGGGCCAGCATCGCCTGGGCGTCCTGGAACAGCTGCTTTGCGGCCTCGCCCTGCTTCTCGTCCTGCAGGATCGCCGGGTAGCGGCCCTTCAGCTCCCAGGTCTGGAAGAACGGCGTCCAGTCGATGTAGCGCGCCAGCTCCGCCAGGTCCCAATCCTCGAACACGCGGGTGCCCAGGAAGGACGGCTTCGGCGGTTCGTAGCCGGCCCAGTCGATGGCGAAGGGCGTGGCTCGCGCCGCCGCCAGCGGCAGGCGCTGCTTCTCCGCCTCGGCCCGGGCATGGTTGTCGGCGACCTTGCGGTACTCGTCGCGCACGCCCTCGACATAGCCGCGCTTCGCCTCGGGCGACAGCAGGTTGGAGACCACGCCGACGGCGCGGCTGGCGTCGTTGACATAGACGGTCTGGCCGCGGGCGTAGCGCGGATGGATCTTCACCGCCGTGTGCACCCGGCTGGTGGTGGCGCCGCCGATCAGCAGCGGGATGTCGAAGCCGTCGCGCTCCATCTCCGCGGCGACATGCACCATCTCGTCCAGCGACGGGGTGATCAGGCCGGACAGGCCGATGATGTCGACCTTCTCGGCCTTCGCCGTCTCCAGGATCTTGGTCGCCGGCACCATGACGCCGAGATCGATGATCTCGTAGTTGTTGCAGGCCAGGACGACGCCGACGATGTTCTTGCCGATGTCGTGGACGTCGCCCTTGACGGTCGCCATCAGGATCTTGCCGGCGCTGCGGCGTCCGCTCGCGTCGCCGTTGGCGGCCTTCTCGGCCTCCATATAGGGCAGCAGATGGGCCACCGCCTGCTTCATGACGCGGGCCGACTTCACCACCTGGGGCAGGAACATCTTGCCGGCGCCGAACAGGTCGCCGACCACGTTCATGCCGGCCATCAGCGGGCCTTCGATCACATGCAGCGGCCGCGCCGCCTCCAGCCGCGCCTCCTCGACATCGGCGTCGATGAACTCGGTGATGCCGTTGACCAGCGCATGCTCCAGCCGCTTGCCGACCGGCCGCTCGCGCCAGGTCAGGTCGCGCTCCTTGGCCTCGCGCCCGGCGGCGCCCTTGAAGCGCTCGGCCAGGGTCAGCAGCCGCTCGGTGGCGTCGTCGCGGCGATTGAGGACCACGTCCTCGCAAGCCTCGCGCAGCTCCGGCTCGATCGACTCGTAAACGGCAAGCTGGCCGGCGTTGACGATGCCCATGTCCATGCCGACCTGGATGGCGTGGTACAGGAACACGGCGTGCATCGCCTCGCGCACCGGCTCGTTGCCGCGGAACGAGAAGGACAGGTTGGAGACGCCGCCGGAGATATGGGCGTGCGGCAGGGTCCGGCGGATCTGCCGGGTGGCCTCGATGAAGGCGACGCCGTAGCCGTTGTGCTCCTCGATGCCGGTCGCGACCGCGAAGACGTTGGGATCGAAGACGATGTCCTCGGGCGGGAAGCCGGCCTGTTCGGTCAGCAGCTTGTAGGCCCGGGTGCAGATCGCGACCTTGCGCTCCAGCGTGTCGGCCTGGCCGGCCTCGTCGAAGGCCATGACCACGACGGCGGCGCCGTAGGACCGCACCAGCCGGGCGTGATGCAGGAAGGCCTCCTCGCCCTCTTTCATCGAGATCGAGTTGACCAGGGGCTTGCCCTGGACGCATTTCAACCCGGCCTCGATGATCGAGAATTTCGAGCTGTCGATCATCACCGGCACGCGGGCGATGTCGGGCTCGGCCGCGATCAGGTTCAGGAACTCGACCATGGCCCGCTCGGAATCGATCAGGCCCTCATCCATGTTGATGTCGAGGATCTGGGCGCCGTTGGCCACCTGGTCGCGCGCCACCTCCAGTGCCGCGGCGTAGTCGCCGGCGGTGATCAGCTTGCGGAAGCGGGCCGAGCCGGTGACGTTGGTGCGCTCGCCGACATTGACGAAGGGGATCTCGGTGGTCAGCGTGAACGGCTCCAGCCCTGACAGCCGCATCAGCGGCGCCACGGTCGGCACCTGGCGCGGCGGCAGGTCCGCCACCGCATCGGCGATGGCGCGGATGTGGTCGGGGGTCGAGCCGCAGCAGCCGCCGACGATGTTGACCAGCCCCTCCTCGGCGAAGCCGCGGATCTGGGCGGCCATCGCCTCGGGCGTCTCGTCATACTGGCCGAACTCGTTCGGCAGGCCGGCGTTCGGATAGGCGCAGACGAAGGTGTCGGCCGCCTCGGCGATCTCGGCCAGATGCGCCCGCATGGCGTTGGCGCCCAGCGCGCAGTTCAGGCCGATGGTGAAGGGCCGGGCGTGCCGCACCGAGTTCCAGAAGGCGGTCGGGGTCTGGCCCGACAGGGTGCGGCCCGACAGGTCGGTGATGGTGCCGGAGATCATCACCGGCAGGTGCACGCCCTTCTCGGCGAAGACCAGCTCGGTGCCGAAGATCGCCGCCTTGGCGTTCAGCGTGTCGAAGATGGTCTCGATCAGGATGATCTCGGCGCCGCCGTCGACCAGGCCGCGCACCTGCTCGGCATAGGCGTCGCGCAGCGTGTCGAAGGTCACCGCCCGGTAGCCCGGGTTGTTGACGTCCGGCGAGATCGAGGCGGTGCGGTTGGTCGGCCCCAGCGCGCCGGCGACGAAGCGGCGGCGGCCATCCATCGCCCGGGCCTTGGCCGCGGCCCGGCGGGCCAGCCGCGCGCCCTCGCGGTTCAGGTCGTAGACCACCTTCTCCATGCCGTAATCGGCCTGGGCGATCGAGGTCGAGGAGAAGGTATTGGTCTCGAGGATGTCGGCACCGGAGATGGCGTAGCCGAAATGGATCGCCTCGATCGCGTCCGGCTGGGTCAGGGTCAGCAGGTCATTGTTGCCCTGCAGGTGGCAGTCGCAGCCGGCGAAATGGGTGCCGCGGAAATGCTCCTCGCCGAAGCCGAGGCCCTGGATCTGGGTGCCCATGGCGCCGTCCAGGATCAGCACGCGCTCGCGCGCCGCCGCGGTCAGCGCGGCCAGGACCTCGGTGCCGTCGACCGGCTCCAGGGGGATGTCCAGGGTAGACGTGGTCATGGCGAGCGGCCGGTGGTTCCGGATCGGGGCGTATGTAATGACATAAAGATATCTTTATATCAACATCCGATGGGCTCGACGGTCCCTCGTCCCAATCCCCTTTCTGTCATGCCCGGGCTCACATGGGGAGTTTGGTGTCAAGCGGGTGAAGAGGCTACGGCATGGTGTGTCGCCCTGGTTGAGAGGATTAGGGAGTCCGGAAGGCAGGCCTGAGCCGTGTTGGGGAG
>NZ_JBQJIK010000081.1:0-37683 GCF_052078665.1 Inquilinus sp. CA228
CCGCCGCCGCCGCCGCCTCCGCCGCCGCCGCCGCCGCCTCCGCCGCCGCTCGCCACGCCGCCGCCGCCGCCGCCTCCGCCGCCGCCGCCGCCGCCGCCGCCGCCGCCGCCGCCTCCGCCGCCTCCGCCGCCGCCGCCTCCGCCGCCTCCGCCGCTCGCCACGCCGCCTCCGCCGCCGCCGCCTCCGCCGCCTCCGCCGCTCGCCACGCCGCCTCCGCCGTCGCCTCCGCCGCCGCTCGCGCTTTCTTGCCCGCGGCCTTCATTTCACCCTCGTCCGGGCTTTCCTGCGCCAGCAGCGCCAGGACCGCGCCGCATGCTTCCTGCACCGCCGGCCAGTAGTCCGGCACCGGGTCGCCCTTCGGCCGCGCGACCTCAAGGGCGCTGCTGACCACGTGGATCAGGAAGCGGTTGCGGACCCGGTTCCAGTTCGCCGGCAGAAACCCGGCAGAGGACCGCAGGGCGGCGGCATAGGCCTTGCCATATCGGGCGATCTCGCTGGCGCGGATGCCGTCGAACAGCGTCACCGTCAGGCTGCTCAGCCATTCCGGCATGAGATGGGCCGGGCAGTCTTCGGACCCGCTGATGCTGGGATGGATCGAGCCGAGCAGGCAGGCGATCTCGCGGCCGCTGCCGTCGTTGCCGTGCCACCGGCCCTGGGTCAGGCGGCCCTCGTCGGCGAACTGCTCGATCCGAAGCGCGGCCTGCTCGTGGGTGATGGAGGACAGGGAAATCATGGGGCTCTCCTGGAGGATGGACCGTGGCCCGTGGCCCGGCCGATCCGCCTATGCGGGGTTGTGGGACTTGAAGTGGTCGAGGGCGAGACGGGCTTGCTGCAGCACCTGATCGGCGGCCTCAACGTCGCCCGACAGGATCTGTTCTTTGGTCGGGGGCTGTTTCAACATCACGCCCGCCCAGCATCTTGTGCCGTTGGCGGCTTCGCGATGTCGATACTTCAGGGCTAGCATGCCGTTGCTGAAATGCTCCGGCAGCATCGCGACGGCGGCACCGCCGACCCACTCGCAATAGGCGTCATACATGTTGCGAAACGACACCAACGCGCCTGCGCCGGCGGTGACGACGCGATCTGACAGGAACCGCTCGATCTCGGTTGCTTGCTGGTCTGACCTCATGATGCGAGCCCCTGGGCGTCGATGCCGTGGAAGGCGACCCAGCAGGTCCTCGTTCAGGTAGAGGGGCGCCCGATGGCCCAGCGCGGATCGATCTGAGACCGCGAACACCTCGCCGGCGGGGACGTGGTCACGGTGCCAGCGATACCAAGCGATCGTGCACCAGCCGGTCACATTCCCGGGCACGACGGCATCGGGGATCATGTCGGGGCTGACTTCCCAGCGGGCGCGCTCGGCCTCGACGCGCTCCCAGGTCCAGCCTTCCGGCAGGACGATGTCGGCCGGGCGGTCGCTCATGCCGCGCAGTCCCGCAGGCGAGGGCGGGCCCGGCGCAGGGCGGCGCCGCGGTGGCGGTCGATCTGCTGCCGGGAGTAGCCGCGCAGCAGCAGGTCGCCCTCGGTGACCGTGCCGCCGGTGGCGGTGGCGTTGATCTCGACGATGTCCTCGACCATCCGCGCGATCGCGGCGTCGAGGACGGAGGGCGGCGCGGCGCTGGCGGCCTCTGCCGCGGCCGCCGTGGCGATGACGCCGATCGCCATTCGGCATCGCGGGCAGGCCCGGGCCGACACATAGTTCGGCGCCAGGTCGCTTTCGGCGCCCTGCCAGCCACAGAGATTGCAACGTATGGAGGACTCTCCCGCGGTGTGGTCAGTCATCGCCGCACCGCCGGCATCTCGTCCCAGGTGCGGCCGTCGAGCAGACGGCCGGCGCGGCGCTTGCCGACCTTGCGCATCAGCGTCGGGCAGAGCACCCGTTCCTCGCGGTCGGCGGCGTACATGGCATCATGGGTCGGATCCAGGACGCGGCCGTCATTGGTGACGGCCTTGGCGTCAGCCGCGAAATCGCTGCCGTTCTTCCACTCTCCCCATTGCTTGAAGAAGAACGGCACGCCAGCGGCCTGGCATTGGTCGCGCAGGCTGCGGGCCCAATCGGGATGCATCGGACGGGCAGCATGGCCGCTCTCGCCGCCGACGATCACGCCGTCGAGGCGCGGGTTGAAGCGCAGCGGATCGATGCCATCGGCGATGTCGTCGGCCGGGGCTGGCCAGGATGCCGGCCGCGGGACGCAGGCCAGGTCGATCGGCCCGAGCAGCGGCTCGGCCGAGACGATGCGGAGCGCCGCCGGCGTGGCGAGCAGCTGCGGCACGCGCTCGTCCGCGCGGGCCTGGTCTTCGATCGAGACGCCGAGGATGACGTTTGGCAAAGGCGTCGGATCGGGGTAGTAGACGATGTTGCCGTGATCATCCTGATCCTCGCCGATGAAGGCGCCGATCAGATGCTCGATCCGATCGCGGAACTGCTTGCCCGCCTGCCAGATCCAGTCGCCGTCGAGCATGCACCCCAGCGCCGCGCTGATCCTGTCTCCGAGGTCGCTATCGGTGAGGTACGCATGCATCCGGTCGGCGCGCTTGGTCAGGACGATGAAGGTGTGCCAGTCGGCCAGCGCCATGACGGCGAAGACCTGGTCGATCTGATCGTCGGAGAGGCCTTCGTGGAACAGGTCGGACATGCTGTTGGCGAAGATCCGGCGCGGCCGGCGCCAGCGCAGCGGCTGCAGCAGCGCGTCCTGATCCAGCCGCACCGTGCCGGTCCAGACCGGGCCGGCCTTGCTGGGCTGGGTCAGGCCGCTGTACTTCGCGCCGGCCTTGCCGCCCATCCGCTCGATCCGCGCCGCCAATTTCATGGCGTAGCAGTGGCTGCAGCCCGGGCTGACCAGGCTGCAGCCGACCACTGGATTCCAGGTGGCTTCCGCCCATTCGATGCCGGTGTGGTCAGCCATCACTGCACCTTGTGCGGCGGCGTGTCGGGCTGGCCTTCGCGCCAGCGCGCCATCGTCTCCTCCAGCGCCTTGACGACGTCGGGCCGCAGCGCGTTGGAGACGTACTGGGTGCGGCCCTCGGTCCAGACGAACAGGCTGAAATTGACGCGCTGATCGGCGATGGAGGCGAGGGTCTCGGCGATGGCGTGGGCGACGCTCTGCATCTCTTTCGAGATCTTCCGGTCGGCGGCGGTGATCTTGGCTTCAGCCATCCGAAGTGCCCTCACCCGGTGCCGCCGGCGCGGCCCCGACCTCTCCCGCCTGCGGGAGAGGTAGCGCAGGGTCGTCGTCGGTGCTCGGCACATACTCCTCGCGCGCGCCGTCGAGGCAGCTGGGGCCGGCGTCCGGCGCGCCCTGCAGCTTGCCGCAGAGCAGCATGCCGTTGTCGTCCCAGGCATATTCGTCGCCCTCGACGATCAGTTCGTGGCAGGCCTCGCACAGGCCGACGACCGGCTTGCCGATCATCGCCTCGACCCGGTCGAGCATGGCATCGGCGCGGTCGCAGACATTGGCGATCATGCGGGCGGAGTGGGTGAGCGGAGTGGACATCAGCACAGATCCTCGAAAGGGGCGGCCGGCGTGGGCGGCGGAAACAGCAGGTCGACCGGTGACCTAGTCGCCTCGGCTTCGATCTCACGGATGGAGTCGACCACGCGGGCCACGGTGCCGACCGGAATCTCGGTGGCGAGCGCGATGCGCCCGATCAGGACGTCTCGGATCATGGTCAGGCCTTCCTTTCCGGCGGCCAGGTGAGGGCTTCGAGGCCGCCGGCGACATCGCCGCGGTAGCGGTCGTCGTGCCAGAGCGGCGGCTGGCCGGCTTCCTCGGACGGGGCGACGGCGGTGACGATCCGCTCCAGCACCGCGGCCGCGGACATGTCGCGCTGGAAGCGGGGGCCGAGCACCAGGTCGCGCTTGATGCCCTCCATCATCTGGCGCAGCAGCGCCGGCGTGGCGCCGGCCGTGGCGTCGGTCAGCAGGTCGGTCGCGTCGTCCGGCAGGGTGAAGGGCGACAGGTAGCGGGCGATGATGGCGAAGCGGGCGTCGCCGTCCGGCACGTCGATGGTCAGGTGCAGGCCGAAGCGCCGCCAGATGGCGGGGTCGATGTTGTCGGCCTTGTTGGTGGCCGCGAAGATCATGCCCTTGTGCCGATCGAGCGCCTGCAGGATGACGGTGACGATGCTGTTCTTCTCGGCCGCCGCCGACTGGTTGGCCTCGACCCGGCGGCTGCCGATCGAATCGAACTCGTCCATGAACAGCACGATCGAACCCTGGTCCCGGCGCAGCGCCCGGAACAGATCCTCGATCTGGTTGCCGGTCTGGCCGACATAACGGCTGACCAGGGCGCCGATGGCGATGGTCAGCATCGGCAGGCCGAGCCGGGCGGCGAGGTGGTGCGCCAGCGTGGTCTTGCCGCAGCCGGGCGGGCCGGAGAGCAGGGCGGTGCGCCGCGGCTCCAGCCCCGCCGCCTTCAGCTCGGCCTCGCACTGCATCTCCTGCAGCCACTGGTGCACCACGGCGCGCACCGGCTTGGCCAGGATCGGCGGCTCGCTGTCCTCCGGCATCGCCATGTCGCCGAAGCGCTCATAGGTGGCGGCGCCGCTGAACTCCAACCGGGTCGGCTTGATGTCGACGGTGTGGCGGCTCATGCGTCGTCATCCTTCGGATCGGCGGCCGGAGCCGGCGCCGGAGCGTCCGGTGGTTTCTTGGGCGAGCGGCGCCAGGCCTCCGGCAGGTCCATGCCGTCGCTGCCGGCGGCGCGGCACCAGCTCTCGTCCCAGGCGGCGCGGTGTGGGGTCGCGGCGGGGAAAGGATTGGCCCCGACCGGCTTGCCCTCCGCCGCGGCGGCGGCGCCCATGGCGTGCGCCTCCTCGATCGACGGGCCGGGATCGGCCGGTGCCAGGGCATCGGCGATGTCGTCCGGATCGTCGCCGTTTTCCTGGGCCCCCGGGTCAGGCCCGGGGGCACCACCGCCTGGCGGCGGTGGTGGCTTCGGCGACAGGCGGCGGATGGCGGCGGCGCCGAGCGGCGTGTCGGACAGCATGCCGAGCGCGGCCTTGTAGATGTCGAGCAGGGCCTCGCGCTCGTCGCGCTCCTCCTGCGACAGCTTGCGCAGCTTGAGGATCTCGCCGATGGTGCGGGCGTCGAAGCCGGTGGACTTCGCCTCGATGACAACCTCTTTCCGGTCGTCCTTCAGCCCGGCGATCTCCTCGTCCAGGCGCTCCAGGCGCTCGATGAAGCGGAGCAGGCGATCGGCGGCGACGCCGCCGCTGTTGTCGCCGATGGCCGGCAGGACGGGCTGGGAACGGCGGGGCATCAGGTGGTCTCCTTGCTGGCGGCGCTGCGCCGCTCGAAATGGTCGATGGCATCGAGCGCGCGCTTGATCGCACCGCGCGCCTGGCGGAGGTCGAATGCCTCCACCGCGCCCCGCCCGGCGATCATCGAGCCGATATGCGCGAGCTCGTGGCCAGCACCGCGCAGATCCGAGCAGAGGGCGATCCGGTCGATTTCCTCTGGCTTGATGAGAATCATGCCGCCGCCTCCGACGTGTCCGCCGGCGGCGCCCGGTAGACGATCGGGTGGTCTGCCGGCAGGTACTGGCGGAACTCGACAACCGCCTGGTCGAGGTTCGGATGCCGTTCGGAAATCTCGCCCTCGGCCAGGCGTGCCGAGAACCGGAGCAGGAAGTAGCCGCGCGTGTGGCTGTCGATCTCGGCGCGGATCCTGGCTTCGTGGCAGAGGAAGACGAGCCGGGTCAGCTGCCCGAAGTCGAAGGTCGCCAGGCCGACATCGCGCACCACCACTTCGACGGCCTTGGCGCCGAGATACGGCCGCGAGGCCTTCGGGCTGCGCCAGTTGATCGGCGCGTTGTAGATGCCGCCGAAGACCATGCCGATGATGTCGGCGACCCTGGCCTCGGTGTCGCTGATCTCGCGGTCGATATGCCGCCGGAGCCAGCCGGCGTGGTCGAAGCGCTGGTAGCTCATGCCGCCCCCTTCGGGTCGTCGCCGCCGTCCGCCGACAAGCTCTTGCCCGGCCACCAGGGCGCTCGGGTGATGCGGCGGACGTGCAGGGTGGTGAGTCCGGGCTGGCCGGCCGGGCGCGGCGCCAGGACCGGACGGGCCGGGATCAGGCGGCAGGCGACGACATCCTCGATCACCGGATCGCCGTCCCACTCGACCGCGTATTTCAGCGGGCGGCCCTTCCTGAAGAAGTCGGCGCCGCTCCAGGTGGCACCGCGGACCGTGCCGCGCGCGCCGCTGATCTTGTCCCAGACCCTGGCGCCGACGGCGAAGCCGTCCGCCGGCAGTGGGGCGGCCGGAAGGGCCGGTGTCGGCCGTTCGAATGGGCTTGGCGGCGCGGGCTGGCCGGTCGTGTCGATGGTGACCCATCTCGGGCCGGGGAAGCGCAGGACGTCACCCATGGGCTGGCTCCACGGCAGCGTCGGCTGCCGGAGTTTCGGGCTGGTAGCGCTGGCCGCAGAACGGGCAGAAGGTCGGCGCCATGCTCGGCGGCTTCACCCGGCCCCGCAGGTTGAGCTTCATGGTCTGGATGCAGGGCACGTCGCGCACCGCCCCGCTGTCCCGGTCCACGATGAACATCAGGTCCAACTGGCCGTTGCGCGGCTTCAGGAGTTCGTTGACCTTGTCGATGCAGTCGCACATGCCGGCGAGGGGAGCGTCCCCTGCGATCGGGTCGTCCGGCCGGGCGTTGCCGGTGCGGCGGTCGATCGCTTCGTTCGCGGCCCATGCCAGCGCCGCCATGCTGATCAGCGAGCGGCGCAGCATTTCGTCGCGGTCCTGGAATTGCTCCAGGTCGAACTCGGCCGCCGCGGCAATTTTGTAGATCTTGTCGACCATAGCGACCGCGCCCAGCTCGTCGTCGGCCTTGCGGCTATGGCCGTGCAGGTCGACCTGCCGCTGCCGCTCCCACACGATCTCCAGCAGGACGTCGATGGCGTGGTCCGGCATGTAGGGCCGGCCGTGCAGGCCGTCGGCGCCCTCGACAAAGACCCGGATCTCGGTGATTGCGGCTTCCACGGCCGTTCGATCGGCGGCGTCGCACATCACGCGGCGCTCCGGTCCAGGCGCAGGCGTGGGCGGGCGGCGCGCATCGCGGCGTGGCGGTGCAGCCGGATGTCCTTCGGGGTGAAGCCGCAGGCCAGTAGGTCGTGCTCGGCCACCTCGCCGCCGCGCTCCTCGAAGATCTCGACGATCTTGTCGGTCATCGCGTCGCGCACCGCGGCGGCCTTGATCCGGCCGCGAACCTTGGTGCGGCAGATCCGGGCCACCCGCTCCGGTGCCCGCAGGGCGAGCTGCAGCAGCCCGTCCGGGATGCGGCCATCATAGGCGCGCTCCAGGTCGGCGATGGTGGCGGGGGCGATGACGGCGGACATGTCGGTCTCCCTGTGCGATGGTGGCGAGGGGCGCGGCCTGTGGCGCCAGCGCGCCGGTCTTGCCTGAATTCGACCCGACCTCGATGCCGGCCGGCCCCTCTGACGCCTCGGCCCCCACCCGGCGGGGGCCGGGTAAGGGGGCGAGGGTGCCTCTGCGATCAACCGGGCTGCCCAGGCTGAAGGGAGGCCCCGGGGGGCGGCGGTGCGGCCCCCGGGTTTCTGGTGGCAGGGTCAGGCCGGCGCGGCGGCGACCAGGAAGAACAGCGGCTGGGAGCCGCCGCCGACCGCGGCGATGCCGGTGGCGAGCAGGTCGGCCAGCGCCTCGTCGCGCTCGTCCGGTTCCGGCAGCACGTCGGCGATGTCGGAGCCGCGCTGGACCAGGCGGGTCGGAATGATCTCGTCCTCGTACACGTCGACGCGCATCACTCGTGCTCCTCGCCCGGGTCGTATGGCGCGGAGAACACCGAGACGAACAGGACCAGGATGGCCCAGGCGCCGAGGCAGCCACCCATCAGGGCGAGGCCGGTCAGCAGGGGTTCGGGAATGAGGTGCAGCATCGTCGCGCCCCGGTCGGGGCCTCCCTCTGTCGCCTTCCCCGAAAGGACCCGGAGCGCACCGCGCCCCGGGCCAGTGAAACAGGGAGGCTTCATGTCCGGGATGTGCGGACGAGAGGAATACAAGCAAACTTGTATCCGCGTGTCAACAAGCATTCTTGTGAGCGGACGCGTGCTTGTGGATCGCCGACGATCCGGCGGCTGCTCAGTGGAGTGTTCGGGAGCCCGGTCCCGGTGTTATTCGCGGCTGACCCAGCGCACCGGCACCGCCCAGTCGACCGCGACGTCTTCCATCGGCGGGGCGTTGTAGCTTTCCAGGTTGAAAAGGCCGGGAGACGAGCCGCGGCGCAGCACCTTCACGAAGGTGCGGCCGTCGGCGACCCGGACCACCACCTCGCGGCCGATCAGGTTGCGTGGATCCGAGGTTTGGGCGCGGCGGTAGTAGATCGTCTCGCGCTCCAGGTAGCGCGGATACATCGAGTTGCCTTCGATGATCACGGCGACGGTGAATTCATCGGCGCCGGGCGGGGCATCGACCTCGTCGATCTGCTCGGACGACATGTCGCCCTCGAACATGTGCACCTCGGCGCCGGCGCCGACCTTGCCGACCAGGGGCACCGTGTCGGGCCTGGCCGAGGTGCGCTCGCCCACGCCTGTGCGCAGCCAGTCCGGGTTGACGCCGAGCGCCTTCGCCAGATCGACCACGTAGCGGGTGCGCTTGGTGACCCCGTCCTCGATCAGCTGGATGGATTGCTGGCGGATGCCGACGCGTTCGCCCAGCTGGGTCTGGGACAGGCCCTTGCGCTCGCGCTCCAGCTTCACTCGATGGCCGATGGTGCTCATGGGGCCGCATCGTACAAGCGGACTTGTTGATCGTCGCCACAGGTGTGCTTGTTATTTCGATTGACGGTCTCACAAGCATGCTTGTATCGTCGGGTCATGTCGAACTCAGCCTTGGAGCGCGCCGTCGCGGCGAAGGGAGGGCAGACCGCCTTCGCCAGGGCGATCGGCCGCAAGCAGCAGACGGTGTGGTGGTGGCTGCACAAGAGCGGCCGCGTGCCGGCGGAGGATTGCATCCGCATCGAGCTTGCGGTCGAGGGTGCGGTGAAGCGCCATGAGCTGCGTCCCGACATCTTCCCGCCGCCGGCCGAGGCCGCAGCGTGAGCGGCGCTCGCGTCGCCTGGTGGTCAATCCGGCCAGCGGAAGGGACCGGGGTCAACCACGCCGTCGCCGATGGATGGTTTCTGCCGGTCCTTGGCGGCCGATGCCGGTTGATCAGCCTGGCCTGCCTTCGGTGCTGGAGGGTGAGGTTCATGACTGGCGATGGTTGCCGCGGGCGGCGCAATGCTGTGCGCTGGCATCGGCAGCCTCTCCAGGCGGTCGATCACTGCGGCGATGCCGAGGCAGATCGCCATCAGCGTCAGGCCCATGACGATCTCGCCGGCGCCGATGCCGATCACGGACCACAGGATCTGCTTCGCCGCCGCGGCGGCCGGGCCGGTCAGCCGGTTGGCCTCGGCCAGACCCCCGAAGCCCTCGACGAGGCGGATCAGCCCGTCGACGCCCATGAAGAAGAAGATCAGGCAGCCCATCAGGCGCAGCCAGCCAACCATCGCACCTCTCCCCTCGTTCGCCGCCGCCGCCCATTCGCGGTCGGCGTGCCGGAGATCTTCGCATGATGCGCGTGATTGTCATCGTCTCGGCCTGCGCGGCCGGGGTGCTGCTGCCGCTCGGCGTGCAGCCGATGCTGGACGGCGATGCCTGGCGCGGCGCGCCGGGCCTGGCGCTCGGCCTGGCCGCGTTCGCCGTGGCCAGCCTGTGCGATCGGCGGCTGCAGCGCCGCGGCGCCGCGAGGGCGAGGTCATGAGCGAGCAGGCATTCGCCTTCGGGCTGGTTCTCGCCGGAGTGCTGTGGGCGCTGATCGCGTTGGCCGTGGTCGGCCTGGCGACGATGCTGGGGTGGCTGTGATGGTGTGCCGTACATGCCCCGACCGTGCCGCCTGCCGGGAAGCTGAGGACTGCGCCGCCGAGCCCGGCCTGGTGCAGGTCGCCCCGCGGCGGCCGATCTCCGCCTGGAAGTGGCAGCGATCGATCTGGGCCATGGCCGGCGTCGTGCTGCAGCCCTGGCAGGCGACCGTCTTCGAGGCCCTGACCTCCGGTCGGAAGCTCGTGTTCCAGCCGTCCCGGCGATCCAGCGTGGCCCGCCAGGTCCAGGCCATGGCCTTCGGCCAGGGCAAGTCCCTGATCATGGGTGGGCCTGAGTTCATGGGGATGTTCGGTCGCCATGCCACGCATGTGGTAGCGGACGACGTGGCCGTCCCGTCCGATCCGGCCGGCGCAACGCGACGCAGCGAAGCGGCAGGCACGCCATGACCGCGCCGCGCACCATGCTGGGCGAAACCACGCTGCGGATGATGGCATCTCTCGGCGAGGCCGGCGTGATCGGCGCCACCGGCAAGACCATCGACGCCTTGCGCAAGGCCAGCAACCCGAATGAGGGGCGGCGCCTGGGCGTGGACGATGTGGTGCGCCTGGCCGCGGCCTGCGAGGTGGCGGGCCACGGCCACGACCTGGTGGAGACGATCGTCGCCCTGGTCCGGGCCGAGGCCGCGGCGATGGGCGGGCCGATGCAGGTGCAGCCGCTGGGGCCCGATGCCCATCTGCGCCGGATCGGCGCCGAGCTGGGCGACCTGAACCGGGCGGTCGACGACGCCACCGCCGATGGCCGCCTGACCGGCGGCGAGATGAAGCGGATCTGCGACGAACTGGGCGACGTGATCGGGCGCGCGGCCGCGATGCGCGCCGAGCTGTCGCGCGGCGGCTTCGCCGTGAAGGAGGGGTGATGGCCAAGGACGATCGACAGGCCCGCCGCATCCTGGCGCTGCACGCCAAGGCCCATGACGAGGTCGAGATTTCGTGCCGGCTGCTGATCGGCGTCAAGGCGGCGGCACAGTTGCAAGGCGATGTTGGAGCAGTCGGACGCCGGACACGCGAGAGCGGCCCTGAGGGCTGTGTGGAAGACGCAGGCGTGACTTCGCCGGGTGGAGAGCAATCCGGCACCGTGTCCGGCGAAGCGCCAGCCGCCGTGGCAGGCGCCCCGGCGAACGATCCTACTTCTTCTTCACCTTCTGGGTCAGCGCACTGCCCGCCGCCGACTTCGCCGCTGCCGACGATTTCGGATCGCGCAGCACCTTCGATGCCGCCGACGCCGCCTTCTTCGACGTCGTCTCGCCCCCTGGTTTCTTCGCCATCTCGGTCTCTCCCCATTGATACGCCGTCTGACTGCGGCGCCGCGGAGAGTGTGACCGAGCCGGCGCGCCGAGTCGAGCCGATGCGGCTTGCCGGCCGGACGACGGCCCGGCCCGGCGACTGGACCGAGGCTCGCGTGGCGCATCTGCGCCAGTTGTGGGAGGTCGACGGCCGCAGCGCCAGCCAGATTGCCGAGACGCTGGGCGACGTCACCCGCAACGCGGTGATCAACAAGGTGAGCCGGCTGGGCCTGGTGCAGCCGAAGCACAAGCGGATCGTGCCCGGCCGGTTCGGCGGCGCCCGTGGTGCGGGCGGGGCGGCGCCCGCTCTGGCGACCGATCCCGCCGGCGAGGCATCGCCTGCTCTGGCGGCCGAGCCCGTCCCGGTGGCCAGGCCCTGGCGCGACAAGGGCTATCGCACCAAGCCGCCGACCCGCGGCTGGGCCGACGGATCCGGGCTGTCCGACCGGTCGCCCTTCGCCACCTGCCAGTACCTGCGCGGCGAGCCCGAGCGGCGCGACTTCTGTGGTGCCGCGGTGCTGGAGCGTCGTGACGGCCGCCGGTCGAGCTATTGCCCGGAGCATCACGCGCTGTGCTGGGAGACGCATGTGCCCCGGCCGAAACCTGCAACCAAGGATGCCGCATGACCCCTTTCGCAGATGAATCCCTTGCCGAGCCGCCGGCCGCGAACCCGGATCACCCGGCCGCGGACCCGGCCCAGCCCGCCGTGTCGGGCTGGGCGATCGTCGAGCTGATGGGCCGCCGCATCGTCGCCGGCCGCGTCAGCGAGCAGGTCGTCGCCGGCGCCGCCCTGCTGCGCGTCGACATTCCCGGGCCCGGCGACGACTGCGTCGCCACCCAGTTCTACGGCGGCGCGTCGATCTACTGCCTGACGCCGTGCGACGAGGCGGTGGCCCGCAAGCAGCTGCGCGACCGCTGGGAGTTACCGCCGGTGGTGCGCCTGGTTCTGCCCGAGCCGAAGCCGGAGGCGGTCGACGCGCCGGATGAGGATGAGCAGGCCGCCGAAGACGATCAGGTCGTCCCCCAGCGCTTCGGCTTCTGACGGCCGGGCCGACCGCCGCGACCATCGCCCCTCTTGCGGAGTGAACCGAGATGCTGTTCCGCCTTGCGATTGACGACCTGGTGCTTGGCCTCGCCGCAATGGCGATTGCGGCCATGGTCACACCGGCCGCGGCCGAGCCGCAGGCGGCCGCGGCGCCCCCGGACCGGTCCGCGGCGGAAGAGAGCCCCTGCGCGCCCTATGGTGCCGTCGCCGCCCTGCTGCGCCAGCGCTACCACGAGCTGCCCGTGGCCCGGATGCTGTCGGACGGCGGCTTCGTCATCGAGATCCTGGCCGCGCCGGGCGGCGCCAGCTTCACCATGCTGGAGATTACCGCCACCGCGGACGGGGGGGGCAGGGCCTGCCTGCTGGCCACGGGCTCCGGCCTGTCGTTCATCGGCGGCACTGCTGTGCCCGGGACGGCGCTGTGATGGGCGCGGCCGATCTCGTGGTGGCGGAGCGGGTCCGGCTGGTGCTGGCCTTCATCGCCGCGGCCGCGGCCGAAGGCCGGGAGACGCCGAGCGGCCCGGAGATGGAGGCCGTGCTGCGCGCCGCCGGGTTCACGCCCTACCAGTTGCCCAAGGACATCGAGCGGCTGGTCCGGTCCCGCCGGTTGCTGGTCCATGGCGGCAAGGTGCGCCGCGTGTTCGAGATCCCGGGCACCGGGCACCGCACCGTGGCGCGGCCCACGGTGGCGCCTTGGGCGCGCCAGGCCATCTCCGACCGCGTGCGGCAGAGCTGCTCGGACTGGCCGCGGCCGACCCGGGAGAGCATCGCCGCCTATGACGCATCGCTGCGCCAGGGCCCGCCGATCCGGGTGCAGGGGCCGAAGGTCTCGGCCGAGAGCTGGACCCATCTGGTGGTGCGCAGCACCGCCCCGGCGCAGAGCCTGACCGGCTGCAGCGCCGCCCTGGCGGCGGGGGTGGTGTGATGGGCGGCGCCCGCGTCAGGCTGCCCGGCTTCGCCCTGCGCCTGCTGGCCGGCATCGCCGCGCGCGTGCCGGCGCGGCGCGCCCCCGACGTCGCGATCGGCGGCACGGCCGACCCCTATCTGCTGCGCTGGTGGCTGATCCGGCGGAACCGCTGGTTCAACATCTACCTGCACGCCTTCTTTCGCTCGGACGACGACCGGGCGCTGCACGACCATCCCTGGGTCAACCTCTCGATCCTAGTCGATGGCCGCTACATCGAGGAGACGGTCGCCGCCGGCGGCATCCACCACCGCATCGAGCGGCACGCCGGCGACCTGAAGCTGCGCCGGCCCAGCGCGGCGCATCGGCTCGATCTGATCGACGGCGCGCCCTGCATGACGATCTTCATCACCGGGCCGAACGTGCGCAGCTGGGGCTTCCATTGCCCGCGCGGCTGGATCCACTGGAAGGCGTTCACCAACCCCGAGGACGGCGGCAAGACCGTCGGCAAGGGGTGCGATCAGTGAGCGCGCCGACGATCCGCTACAGCCGGCGGCGCGTGGCGATCATGTCCATGCTCGCCACCGGCTGGCTGCCCTGGGGCGTCCGCTGGGACGAGCAGGACGGCTTCGCCAACCTGCCGCTGTGCGGGAATGAATACATCATGTGCTGCGGGCACGCGATGGGCCGGAAAGAGGCACAGCGGTTCGTCGATGCCGGACTGCTGCAGGCTGGGCCGAACGACCATCATAAGCGGCCGACGCTGATCATCACAGAGGCAGGCCGCCGCTGGGTCGCTGGGTTCTTTCGATGAAGGCCATCGGCTCTCCCTCCTGGCACAGCCACGGCCGGAACCTGCGCCGCTTCGCCGAGCCGCACCGGCGCGAGGCCGGACAGGTCAACGCCATGCGGGCCGACGACCCGGCCGCGGTCGAGGGGCGGACCCGGTACCGCGCCACCGTGGTGTGGCCCGGCCTGGCGCAGCGGATCCTGAAGTCGGGCTGGAACTCGAAGAAGATCGGCGCCCGCGTCACCAAGGGCGAGTGGAGCGGCATGCCGATCTACACCCTGACGCTGGAGGAGCGCGCCACCTGCCCGCGCAGCTGCACGCACTGGCTGGACTGCTTCGGCAACAAGATGCATTGGGCCGAGCGCCTGATGCATGGCCCGGCGCTGGAGCGGCGGCTCGGCGCCGAGCTGAAGGCGCTGCAGGCGCAGCACCCCGGCGGGTATGTGGTGCGGCTGCACGTGCTGGGCGACTTCTACAGCGTCGCCTATGTCCGGCGCTGGCTGTCCTGGCTGCGGCGGTTCCCGGCGCTGCGCGTGTTCGGCTACACCGCCTGGCGGCCGAGCACGCCGATCGGCGCACTGGTGGCCGCGGCGCGGGACCGGATGTGGGACCGCGTCGCCATCCGCACCAGCGATTCGGGCGGCGACGCCAACACCTATTCGGCCTATAGCGCCCAGGCGGCCCGGCACTGGACTGCCGGCGGCCGCGCCATCATCTGCCCGCAGCAGCAGAACAAGACCGAGTGCTGCGGCACCTGCTCGCTGTGCTGGGCGACGCGCCGCCCCATCGTCTTCCTGGCCCATTGAGGCGGCGATGGGGGAGGGGGACAGCTATCGTCAATTCCTCGAGGCCAAAGTGCGGATGGCGCCGAGCCTGGGGTTCGATGTCGACCCGGCCTCGCTGAACCCGGAGCTGAAGCCGGTCACCCACGCCATGGTCCGCTGGGCGGCCAAGGGCGGTCGCCGCGCCATCTTCGCCAGCTTCGGGCTGCACAAGACGGCGACCCAGATCGAGCTGATGCGCCAGGTGACGATGCATCTCGGTCGGATCGGCGAGGCCGGCGACACGCTGATCGTGCTGCCGCTCGGCGTGCGGCATGAGTTCGTGCTCGAGGCGGCCAAGCGGTTCCGCGGCGACTGCGCGACCGCGGTGAAGTTCATCCGCCGCGAGGGCGAGATCGATCATGATCCCGCGGCCCGGCCAATCTACCTGGCCAATTACGAGACCGTTCGGGACGGCAAGCTGGACCCGGCGCTGTTCGCTGCCGCCAGCCTGGACGAGGCCGATGTGCTGCGCGGCTTCGGCGGGTCGAAGACGTTTCGCGAGTTCATGCGGCTGTTCGAGCCGGTGCGCTGGCGCTTCGTCGCCACCGCCACGCCGTCGCCGAACGAGTTCATCGAGCTGCTGGCCTATGCCGCCTTCCTGGACGTGATGGATGTCGGCCAGGCCAAGACCCGGTTCTTCAAGCGCAACAGCGAGAAGGCCGACACCCTGACCCTGCATCCGCACAAGGAGCGGGAGTTCTGGCTGTGGGTCGCGTCATGGGCGCTGTTCGTGCAGCGGCCCTCCGACCTCGGCTTCAGCGACGACGGCTATGTGCTGCCGCCGGTCGATATCCGCTGGCATGAGATCCCGACCGACCACGGCCAGGCCGGGGCGGAGAAGAGCGGGCAGGGCCGGCTGTTCCGCAACGCCGCGATCGGGGTGACCGACGCGGCGCGGGAGAAGCGCGACAGCCTGTCGGCCCGCATCGCCAAGCTGCTGGAGATCCGGAGCGAGGACCCCGGCGCGCACCGCATCCTGTGGCACGACCTGGAGGCCGAGCGCGTCGCGATCGAGCGCGCCGTGCCGTCGGCCCGGTCGGTCTGGGGCAGCCAGGACCCGGAGGAGCGAGAGAAGCGGATCATCGGCTTCAGCGACGGGCAGTTCGCCGAGCTGTCGACCAAGCCGGTGATCGCCGGCGCCGGCTGCAACTTCCAGCGGCACTGCCGGTGGGAGGTGTTCCTGGGCATCGGTTTCAAGTTCAGGGACTTGATCCAGGCGATCCACCGGGTGGTGCGGTTCGGCCAGGAGCATGGCTGCCGGATCGACCTGATCTACACCGAGGCCGAGCGCGAGGTGCGCCGCCGCCTGGAGCGCCGCTGGGCGCAGCATGAGGAGATGGGGCGCCAGATGACCGCGATCATCCGGGAATACGGGTTGAGCGAGGCCGCCATGGCGGCGACCCTGACCCGGTCGCTCGGCGTCGAGCGGGTGGAGGTGACGGGCGAGGCCTATCGCCTGGTCAACAACGACTGCGTCGAGGAGACGAGGGGCATGGCGGCCGACTCGGTCGACCTGATCGTCACCTCGATCCCGTTCAGCACGCAATACGAGTACACGCCGAGCTACAATGATTTTGGCCACACCGAGGACGACACCCAGTTCTGGGCGCAGATGGACTTCCTGGTGCCGCAGCTGCTGCGCGTGCTGCGGCCCGGGCGGGTCGCCGCCATCCATGTCAAGGACCGGATCGTGCCGGGCGGGATGACCGGGCTGGGCTTCCAGACCGTCAGCCCGTTCTCGGACGACTGCGTCGCGCATTTCCGGCGGCACGGCTTCGCCTTCCTGGCGCGCAAGACCGTCGTCACCGACGTGGTGCGCGAGAACAACCAGACCTATCGCCTGGGCTGGACCGAGCAGTGCAAGGACGGGTCGCGCATGGGCGCCGGCATGCCGGAATACGTGCTGCTGTTCCGGAAGCCGCCGACCGATCCGAGCCGCGGCTATGCCGACCTGCCGGTGGTGAAGCCGAAGCGGGAGTGGACCGGCGACAGCTGGACGAACGCCGGGTACTCACGGGCCCGCTGGCAGCTGGACGCGCATGGCTTCGGCCGCAGCGCCGGCGACCGGCTGCTGAAGCCGGAGGAGATCGTCGGGCTGGACGCCGCGGTGATCTACCGGACCTTCAGGGCCTGGAGCCTGAGCGAGGTCTACGACTTCGAGCACCATGTCCGCGTGGCCGAGGCGCTGGAGGAGGTGGGCAAGCTGCCGCCGACCTTCATGCTGCTGCCGCCGCATTCCTGGCATCACGACGTCTGGGCCGATGTCGCCCGGATGCTGAGCATGAACACGCTGCAGGCCGCGGCCGGGAAGGAGCTGCACCTGTGCCCGCTGCAGTTCGACATCGTCGACCGGCTGGTGGCGCAGCTGACCATGCCCGGCGAGACGGTGCTGGACCCGTTCGCCGGCCTGATGACGGTGCCGTACCGCGCGGTCAAGGCCGGCCGGCGCAGCATCGGCATCGAGCTGAACCCGGGCTATTTCCTGGACGGCTGCAAATATGTCGAGGCGGCGGCGCGGGAGATGGCCGTGCCGTCGCTGTTCGAAGTCATGACCGCCGAGACGGAGGCGGCGTGATGGTCTTCACCCTGCGCGAGATCATCGGCACCCGGCTGATCCTTCTCGGCCTCAAGCTCATGCCGGTCAGCCGCCTGCGGCTGGCCATGGCCCTGGGCTTCGTCGATGCGCTGCAGGACGAGATCGATGCGGAAGGGCGGCGGCCATGATGCCGCGCGAGCCGATCGACGCGCGGGCGGTGCTGGACCTGGTCGACCTGGCGGACCTGGTGCGCAAGCGCGGGGTGGTGCTGAAGGAGCGGAGCGGCAAGCTGTCGGGCTGCTGCCCGTTCCACCAGGAGAAGACGCCGAGCTTCTATGTGTTCAAGCACCCGCGGCCCGGGCATTTCCACTGCTTCGGCTGCGGCGTCCATGGCGACGCCATCGCCTTCGTGCGGCGGCTGGACGGGATCGGCTTCCTGGACGCGGTCGAACAGCTGGGCGGGCCGCAGCGCCTGACCGAGGCGGACCGGCAGCGGATCCGCCGGCAGGAGGCCGAGGCCGAGCGGCGGCGCGCCGCGTCGCAGCGGGCGAAGCTGGAGAACGCGGCGGAGATCTATGTCGCCGCCGGCCCGGCAGAGGGCTCGCCGGTCGAGGCCTATCTGCGCGGCCGCGGCATCGACCTGGACGCGATCGGCGGCATCCCCGGCGTGCTGCGCTGCGGCCAGGTGGCCTATCACTGGCTGGACGAGCGGACCGACCCGCGCGCGCCACGGGCCGAGCGCTACGTGGTGCTGGCCACGCTGCCGGCGATGGTGGCGGTGATCCAGGAGCCGAACGGCTCGATGGCCGGGGTGCATGTCACCTGGCTCGAGCCGATCGATGGCCGATGGACGAAGGCCGAGCTGGCCGATCCGATCACCGGCGAGATCCTGTCGGCGAAGAAGATGCTGGGCCGCAGCTTCGGCGGCGCCATCCGCCTGACGCTGCTGGGACCGACGCTGCGGGCGGGAGAGGGGATCGAGACGTCGCTGTCCGTCCTGGCCGCGCTGCGCCGGGCGGGCCGCGGCGATGCGGTGTGGGCGCTGGGCAGCCGCGGCAACCTCGCCGGCGGCGGCATGGGCCTCGGGCCGAAGAAGCCCGGCACGCGCGAGGTCACGCCGGGGGGCCGGGTGCGCTGGCAGCGGCGGCAATCGCCGATCCCGGACCCGGCCCGGCCCGGCTTCGTGCCGCCGCCCGGGGTGACCCGCTTCATCTGGCTCGGCGACAACGACGACAAGGACCCGGAGGACGGGCGCCTGGTGGTCGAGCGCGGCCTGGCCCGCTATCGCGCGCTCGGGATCGACGCCTCGGTCGCGTGGGCCGCGCCCGGGTCGGACTTCAACGACATGGCGCGCAAGCCGCCTGGGGAGACTGAATGACCGCCTCCATTCTGGCCGGCGCGCCGATCGTGCGCGAGATCCGGCATTTCCATTTCTGCTGCGGCCTGGGCGGCGGTGCCAAGGGATTCAACCGCGGCCAGGCCCGGGTCGGCAGCATGACGGCGCGGTTCCGCTGCATCGGCGGGGTGGACAGCGACCCGGCCTCGATCCGCGACTTCAGCCGCGCCGCCGGCGTCGCCGGCACGGTGGTGGACCTGTTCTCGGCCGATCAATACACCGCCTTCCATGGCCGGGTGCCGCCGGACGGCTGGCGCGAGGCGGTGCCGGACGACATCCGCCGCGCCGCCCATGGCGAGCGGCCGCACATCGTCTTCATCTCGGCGCCGTGCAAGGGTTTTTCCGGCCTGCTGTCCGAGGCGATGTCGAAGTCGGAGCGGTACCAGGCGCTGAACCGCCTGACCGAGCGCTGCGTCTTCCTGATGCTGGAGGCGTGGAGCGACGACCCTCCCGACCTGATCATCTTCGAGAACGTGCCGCGGATCGCCAAGCGCGGCCGGCCGGTGCTGGACCGGATCCATGGCATGGCCCGGCCCTATGGCTACGCCATCCAGGAGACGCAGCACGATTGCGGCGAGATCGGCAACCTGGCGCAGAGCCGGAAGCGGTTCCTGATGGTGTGTGTATGGCTTGGGATCCGCGATGCCGCCTGAGCAGCGCCCTGCCGGACATCTCCATGTCGAGCATCCATGCTCGGAAGGCTGCGGCGCCTGGGGCGCGTTCGGCTTCGCGCCGGACCCGATGCTGCCCAAGGCGGAACGGGTGATGCGCTGGTATTGCGCTGCGCACCGGGCGATCGGCGAGGCCGAGCTGGCGCGCTGGAAGGCGAGTGCGGAGGCGACGTCGACAGAGGCCCCGGCCGGGACGCCGGGGCAGGGGAGGCTGCTGTAGATGGCCGATCCTGCCAAGGATCCAGGAGGGCGGCCAGACCCGATCCTGGCCCTGATCGACGCGCAGGAGCGGGACGACTGCCCGGTGCGGGCGGTCGGGTCGATCGACAGCGTCTACTGGTTCCTGTCGCCGTCCGGCGAGCTGCGGAAGATGACCCGGTCCGACTTCACCGCGATCGGAATCCTGTCGCTGTTCGAGGGCCGGGACGAATGGCTGGTGGCGAACCATGTGCGCTACGACAAGGAGGGCGAGCCGACCAACGATTTCAACGCCAGGAAGGCTGCGGCCGACCTGATGCGGCGGTGCCACCGCATGGGGCTGTACGACCCGTCGCTCGGCCGCCGCGGCCTGGGCGTGTGGAAGGCGCCGGACGGGTCGCCCATCGTCCATTGCGGCGACGGCCTGTTCATCGGCGGCCGCTGGTGCCGGCCCGGGCTGCGGCTCGACCCCGGGCTGTATATCGCCCGGCCGAAATGCGCCCGGCCGGATTTCGACGCCCCGGCATCGGCGGCCGAGGCGCAGCGGCTGCGCGACGCGATCGGGCTGTGGCGGTTCGGCGCGCCAGCCGATGCCGACCTGGTGTTCGGCTGGGTCGCCCTCGCGCTCCTCGGCGAGCTGCCGCCGTGGCGGGCACACATGCTGTGCGACGCCGAGCACGGCGCCGGCAAGACCGCGCTGCTGATGCTGATCGCCGCCATGATGGGGCCGCAGGCCGAGATGCTGAACGACTTCACCGAGGCCGGCATCCGCGCCAGCCTGACCAACCAGAGCCGCGCCCTGCTGCTGGACGAGGCCGAGGTCGGCGCCGGCGCGGTGCGCATGCAGATGGTGATCGGCCTGATCCGCCGCATGTCCGGCGCGCAGGGCGCCGAGATCGCGCGCGGGTCGCCGACCCAGGACGCGATGCGAAACCACGTGTCGGGCTCGGCCTTTCTCGCCGGCATCAACCCGCCTCCGCTCCTGCCGCAGGACCGCAGTCGCATCTACGGTTTCCGGCTGATCAAGGCGACGCGCGACCCCGACGCCGAAGCCAGGATCACTGCCGCGACCGAGGGGGCCCGGGGGGTAAGCCAGCAGTTGAGGGCCCGCGCCATCCTGCAATGGCCGGTGTTCGAGGCTTCGGCCCCGGTGTGGCGGCGGGCGCTGATCGAGGCCGGGTGCGACGGGCGCCAGGCCGACATGTTCGCCGCCCTGCTGGCCGGGCGCGACCTGATGCTGCATGACGGCCCCCCCGACCCCGACAGCGTGGCCCAGGAGATGGAGCGGCTGGGCCCGGTCATCATCGAGATGAGCCAGGCCGACGAGGAGGATGGCGACGCGGCGCAGTGCTGGAACCACCTGCTGGGCCAGGCCGCCGACCCATACAAGGCGCGGCGGCGGGTCACGCTCGGCACCATGGTCGCGGCGGCGGTGAAGGACCAGTCGAGCCCCTACCGGGACGAGCTGCGCTCCTACGGCATGCGGGTCGAGACATGGCCCGGGGCGGACGGGACCGCGGCGCTGTGCCTGATCGTGGCGAACAAGGTCCAGGCCCTGTTCCGCATCTTCGCCGGGACCCGCTGGGAGGCCGGCGGGCACCGCACCTCGCTGCTGCGGCTGGGATACCCGGCGCGCGGGCCGGACTGGTGCGTGCAGCCGACCGGACGGTCGATGCAGTTCGGCGGGGCCAAGAGCCACGGCATCGTCATCCCCTTCGCCCTGCTGCCCGAATACGAGCCGATGTCGCGCGGCGCCGGGCCGGACCTCGACGATGACTGACCAGCGGCGGGGCGGGGCCCTGCGACCCCCTGTGACGGTGTGTCAATGGGTTAGCCGGAACCGAGGTTCCGGCTGGTTCCGGCCGGGTTCCGATGGCGGTTCTGGCCAAGGCCTTGATATCGCTGTTGAACGGCCGGATCGGAACCGGATTTGCCGGTGCCGGGATGGCCCCAAACGTGGGTGCGCGCGCGTGTTTGGAGTGAGCCGGATCGTCGTTTTTGGTTCCGATGACAGGATAATTCAATGAAATCAACAGGTAAGCCGGAACTGAGATCGGAACAACGCCGGAACAATGCCAGAACCGGCGGAACCGGTGTGCGGCCTGACCACGAGCGGCGTGTGGCCAAGCGGCACCTGGATCTGTTCGAGCTGTGCGTCTGGGCGTACCAGGTGCAGCGGGTCGACCTCGTCACCGGGCGCGGGCTGTTCGAGGCGGAGGCCGTGATCGACGACGCCGAGCCGCATCGGGCCAGCGGCTGCGGCTGCGCCAAGATCGACGACATCGCCCGTGTCGGCGGGCGGATCGACGGCGGCCAGTGGAAGGGGCTCAACGACCGGGTGCACCCAGACGCCGTGGCGCTGGCCGACAAGGTCGGCGCGGACCGCGGCGGCGGCGCCATCGTCGCGTTCTTCGCCCGGCTCGGCGATGCGCCGGAATGGCCCGCCACGCTGCCGGCGGCCTGGCCGGAGGTGGCGGACCGGGGCCGCGACGTGCAGTGGGGCGTGATCGAGCTGAAGCGCTACAGCAACGCCGAGGGGTGGCGGCTGCGCGAGGCGCTGCACGGCGACCGGGTCGAGTATCGCATCCTGGTCGCCGAGCGGCTCGCCGAGGCGTACATCGAGCGGGAGTGGGATGGGCGGCGCGGCAGGATGGTCGAGAACCGGCGGACCCGGACCGTCGAGGTGCCATACTGCCCGCTCAGCTGGTCGCCCTCGATCGAGTGGATCATGGCCGAACAGGGCAAGTATCGCCGTTGGCACGACGCGATGTCGGTGCTGCAGCGCGCGATGGCGGGCGTGGCGCTGCGGGACTATGTGGTGACCGGGTTCGGGGCCGCGACCTATTGGTGATCAAGGGCTTGACGGCCACCAGATCTATGACTATAGACAGACGGCAGAAGCGCAACGTGCGCGACGACAGCCCGCCCGGCCCCGAGCCGCGGCGGGCTTCGTCGTTCCTGGAGGGGTCGTGGCCAGCAAGCCTCGGAAGCTCTGCGCCCTCCATGGCTGCGGTCGCCTGACGTCGGGCCGGCACTGCGAGGAGCATGCGGCCGAGGCGGCGGAGCGGGCCAAGGCGGCGGACCGGCGGCGCGGCTCGGCGGCAAGCCGGGGCTACGGGCGGAGGTGGGAGCGGCGCCGGGCGCTGTTCCTGGCCGAGCATCCGCTCTGTGCCGAGCATGAGCGCCGCGGCGATACGGTCGCCGCCAATGAGGTCGACCACATCAAGCCGCATCGCGGCGATCCGGACCTGTTCTGGGACGAGGACAACTGGCAGTCCCTCTGCGGCCCCTGCCACAAGGCCAAGACGGCCCGCGAGGACGGCGGCTTCGGCAACCCGACCCCGGCCGGCCGAGGCATGCGCCCATAGCATTCGACGCGGCACCGAGCCATGCGCCCCAGTCATGCTGCATCGCACCATGAGCCGAGGGGGAGGGGGCAGGTCAAAACCCTGGCCCCCCCACATTGCGGACCGTGTGTCCATCAAGGCGTGTGTTTCCGCGGAAAAATCTTGAGAAAGTTTTTTTCGGCAGGGGCTTAACTGGTTGAGTTGAGAGGAGGGGCCGCGGGTCGGCCTTTGAGCCGATGGGACGTCGACCGGACAGGCCGGAGGTGCAGGCCAAAAAGGGCTATCCCGGCAAGCGCCGGAGCGTGACGGACCGCGCCATCGCCGAGGCCGAGAGGCTGGCGGCGCTGCTGGCCGCGGCGCCGGCGGAGGCGGGGGACCCGCTGGCGCCGCCGGCGTATCTGGACAACCCGCTGCTGGCCCCGGCGATGACGGTGTGGCGGGACTACGCGCCGCAGCTGGCCAGGGTGAACCTGCTGGCCCGGACCGACCGGCACAGCTTCGCGCTGCTGTGCGTCTACACCGGCGAGTGGATCGCGGCGCATGAGGACATCCTGGCCAATGGGTACAGCGTCCTTGTCAAGACGGTGTCCGGCGACAAGATGCCCCGCCCCAATCCGTCGGTCGAACGCCGCGACACGGCGATGACCTGGGTCATGAAGCTGTCCGAGAAGTTCGGCCTGACCCCGCTGGACCGGTACCGGCTGTTCAAGGAGCAGTCGAACCGCCCAGCCGGTGGCCTGTTCGACGACCCGTCGCCCAAGCCGAAGCCCGGCGCCGACGGCAATCCGCCGCCGGCCGATGGCGAGGATGACGACGTGATCGGCAGCATGGGCCGGTTCGACTCGCCGCCTCCGGGCAGCCGCCCGAACTAACGGCACGCATGCAGTCGGCGACCGCCGCGCTGCCGGCGCCGCGGATCAGCACGATCAGCGGCACGGCGGCACAGGGGTTCGAGCCGGAGTGGATCAGGGCGGCCGCCGACGACCGCGGCTGGGACTGGGCCAGGATCGCCTGGCGCCGCGCGGCCGCGGTGCCGGGCAGCTGGTACGACGCGGCCAAGGCCGACAAGATCGTGGGGCTGTGGCCCCGGGTGTTCCGGCTGACCAACGACCGCTTCGTCGGGCTGCCGTTCCAGCTGAGCCAGTGGGAAGAGGTGATCGTCCGGCTGCTGGTCGGATGGAAGGCGCCGGTCGAGATCATCGACGCCGTGACCGGCGGCCCGATCACGGTGCATGTCCGGCTGTTCCGCCGGCTGCTGCTGTGGATCCCGCGCAAGGGCGGCAAGAGCGAGTTCATGGCCGCGCTGGCCATCCTGTTCTTCGCCATCGAGGGGATCCACGGCGGCGAGGGCTATGTCTTCGCCCGCGACGAGAAGCAGGCGCGCATCGTCTTCGGCAAGATGAAGGCGATGCTGGCGCTGTCGCCGGCGTTCAAGAACAAGGCCCAGTCGTTCAAGAAGTCGATCTGGATCCCGCAGATCGAGGCCCTGTTCGAACTGCTGCCGGGCAAGGCGGACGGCAAGCACGGCCGGTCGGCGACGGTCATCGTCGGCGATGAGATGCATGAGTGGGTGACGACGGAGCTGGCCACCACGCTGCGGCAGAGCTCCGGCGCGCGCCTCGAGCCGATCGAGCTGTACGCGTCGACGGCGGCGCTGAAGTCGAACGTGGTCGGCTACGACCTGTGGCAGGAGAGCAAGAAGATCCAGGCCGGCGAGATCGACGATCCGACCACGCTGGTCGTGATCTTCGCCGCCGATCCGGAGGACGACTGGAGCGACGAGAAGGTCTGGCACAAGGTCAACCCGACGCTGGGCCTGTCGCCGACCCTGCAGTTCATCCGGCGCGAGTTCGCGCTGACCCGCGACAACCCGAGGGCGGAGTCCCACTTCAAGCGCTACCACCTGAACCTGTGGGTGGAATCGGTGTCGCGCTGGCTGCCGACCAAGCGCTGGGCGGCGTGCATGTCGGACCCGACCGCCTGGCAGCGGCCGCCGGAAGGACATCGCGACCGGCGGTGCTTCGGCGCGTTCGACGTGTCGTCGACGCAGGACATCACGGCGCTGGTGCTGCTGTTCGAGCCGTTGGAGGGTCGCCGCAAATTTGACCTGCGCTGCCGGTTCTGGGTCCCGGAAGAGACCATGGCGCGGCGGGTGCGGGACGAGAAAGTGCCGTACGACCGGTTCTTCCAGAGCAACGCGCTGGAGACCACGCCCGGCGACTATGTCGATCAGGACTATGTCAAGGGCGGGATCGAGGAAGCGCAGGGCCTTTACAATATTCAGCGCTGGGGTTTCGACCCGTGGAACGCGCGGAAGCTGCAGTCGGACTTGGTCCGCGACGGCGCCGACGCCGACCTGTTCGTCGAAATGCGGCAGGGCATCCGGACCCTGGGCGAGCCGTCGCGGCAGTTCGAGGGGCTGGTGTTCTCCGGCAACCTCGATCATGGAGGCCACCCGGTCCTGTCCTGGATGGCGACGAACGCCGTGATCGTGTTCGACCGGAACATGAACTTCATGCCGGCCAAGGATCGGTCCGCCGAGAAGATCGACGGGATCGCCGCCGCCGTCATGGCCACCGGTCTGGCGATGGCCGAGCAGGAGGAGGAGAGCCTCGATGACTTCCTCTCGAACCCGGTGATCGTCTGATGGGAGTGACCGCCAGGCTGAAGCGCGGCGTCGCCCGGGCGATCGTCAACATCGTCTATCGATGGGGCGATCCGGGCCATTGGCTGCGCCAGCCCGGTGGAGGGTCATCGGCCGGCAAGAGCGTGACGGTCGACAGCGCGCTGCAGCTCGCCACCGTCTGGGCCTGCATTCGGCTGCTGGCCGAGACGATCTCGACGCTGCCGCTGCCTGTGTATCGGAGGAACAGCAAGGGTCAGCCGGAGGCGGCGCCAGACCACCCGCTGTACCCGCTGCTGCACGACCAGCCGAACGCCGACATGACGGCGGTCAATTTCTGGGAGTGCGTGGTCGCCTGCCTGTGCCTGTGGGGGGATTCATATTCGGAGAAGAGTTTCGTCGGCCAGCGGATAGCCGCCCTGACGCCGATGCGACCGGACCTGACCCGGCCTTTCCGGCGGGAGAATGGCCGGATCTGCTACGCCTACTCGGATCCGGACGGGTATCGCGAGCTGGACGAAGACCAGGTCCTGCACATCAAGGGCTTCGGCATCGATGGCCTGAAGGGCCTATCGCCGATCGGCTATGCCCGGAACAGCCTGGGCGCCGCCATGGCGACGGACGAGGCGTCGTCGAGGGTGTTCGCAAACGGGCTGAAGACCAGCGGCTTCGTAGAAGTCGACAAGATCCTGAAGCCGGACCAGCGCAAGCAGATCGAGGATATGCTGACGGAATTCACGGGGTCCGGTAACGCCGGCCGCGTGATGGTGCTTGAGGCGGGGTTCAACTACAAGCAGCTGACCTTGCCGCCGGAAGACGCGCAGATGCTGCAGACCCGGGCGTTCCAGGTCGAGGAGATCTGCCGCTGGTTCCGGGTGCCGCCGTTCATGATCGGCCACACCGAGAAGTCCACGAGCTGGGGCACCGGCCTCGAGCAGCAGATGATCGGCTTCCTGACCTTCGCTCTGCGGCCGTATCTGACCCGCATCGAGCAGGCGGTGAAGAAGTCACTGATCGTGCCGGCCGAACGGGGCCGGGTGTTCGCTGAGTTCAACCTGGAAGGCCTGCTTCGGGCCGACAGCCAGGGCCGGGCGGCGCTGTACAACGCAGGCGCGGATCACGGCTGGCTGAAGCGGAACGAGATCCGTCGCAAGGAAAACCTTCCCCCGGAACCCGGTGGTGAAATGCTGACCGTGCAATCGAACATGGTGCCGCTGGACCAGTTGGGCCGTGTCGCGTCCGAGCAGCAGGTGCAGGCGATCGCGGCCGCCGTGGTCAAGGCGATGATGGGCCACAACGGCGGTCCGCCGCTGGACGATGAGACGGTTGAGAAGGAAAGGGCGAGCGATGGCCAAGCGTGATCAGCCGGCGATGCGGCCCGTCATGGACGGCCGGGGCCTCGGTTTCGCGGTGCAGGCGATGGCGAAGCGCGAGATGCCGGCGATGCGCCCGGTCATCAACCGCGGCAGCCTGGGGTCGGCGCCGCCGGTCCGGGCGTTCGAGCGCTGGAACCCGGCGGTCAGGGCGGCGGCCGGCGATGAGGGCGACGCCGTCATCACCATCCTGGGCGCCATCGGCGAGGACTGGTGGACCGACACGGACAACAGCGCCAGGCGGATCGGCGCCGAGCTGCGGCGGATCGGAGCGCGGGACGTGACGGTCCATGTCAACTCCCCCGGCGGCGACTTCTTCGAAGGGCTCGCCATCTACAACCTGCTGCGCGAGCACCCGCAGGATGTGACGGTCAAGGTGCTCGGCCTGGCCGCGTCGGCGGCCTCGATCATCACCATGGCCGGCGACACCGTGATGGTGCCGCGCGCCGGCTTCATCATGATCCACAACGTCTCGGCGATCGCGATCGGCAACCGGCACGACTTCCGGGAGATGGCCGACATGCTGGAGCCGTTCGACGCCACCTTGGCCGACATCTACTCCGCGCGCACCGGGCTGCCGAAGGACGACATCACCAGGATGCTCGACCGCGAGGCCTGGATCGGCGGGGCCGAGGCGGTGGAGAAGGGCTTCGCCGACCAACTGCTGCCGAGCGACGCGATGATCGAGGAGGATGATCCCGCGGCCGATCCCGCCCCGGCGGCCCATCGGCTGGACAGCATCCTCGCACGACAGGGCATGCCGCGCGCCGAGCGCCGGCGCCTGATCAAGGACATCAAGGGCGGCACGCCGAGCGCTGCCGACCAAGGCACGCCTGGCGCTGCCGACACGCCGAGCGGTCTGAGGGACGCCCTCGACACGCTCACCTCCATTCGCCTCTGACCGGGGCGACCACCGAAAGGCACACCGATGTTTCGGAAGAGCAGGATGCCCGACGTTCGTCGGGCGTTGCTGGCCGCCTCCGCGCTGAAGTCGCTGGGGATCCGGCTGGTCAACGATACCGAGAAGCCGCCGAGCGAGGCGGAGCTGAAGCAGTTGACCGCCGAGCTGAAGCGCATCACCGACGAGGTGAAGCAGAGCGGCGAGAAGCTGATCAAGGAGGTCAAGGACCAGGGCAACGCCACGGCCGAGACCAAGGAGAAGGTCGACAAGGCCCTGTCCGAGCAGGCCACGGCGGCGACCAAGCTGGATGAGATCAAGAGCCGGCTGGACGACGTCGAGCAGAAGATGGCCCGGCGCGGTTCCGACGAGGAGAGCCGGGTCAAGGCCAACCAGACGTCCGGCCAGATCTTCATCAACGACGAGCGGGTCAAGGCCTTCTGCAAGGCCGGCGAGCGCGGGCGCATCCGCGTCTGGATGCCGTCGATCCAGGCGGCCATCAGCTCGGTGCCCGGCTCCGCCGGCGTGCTGGTGGAGCCGATGCGGGTCCCCGGCATCGTCGGGCTGCCGGAGCGGCGGCTGACCATCCGCGACCTGCTGACGCCCGGCACGACGGCACAGAACGCGATCCAGTTCGTCGTGGAGACCGGCTTCACCAACGCGGCCGATGTGGTTTCGGAAGGCGCGCCGAAGCCGGAATCGGACCTGACCTTCGACGACGTCACCCGGTCGGTGGGGACCATCGCCCACTGGGTCCTGGCGTCGAAGCAGATCCTGGACGACGCGCCGATGCTGCAGTCGCACATCGACGGCCGGCTGCGCTATGGCCTGGCGCTGAAGGAAGAGGACCAGCTGCTCAACGGCGACGGCACCGGGGCAAACCTGTACGGCATCATCCCGCAGGCCTCGCCGTATTCCCAGGCCTTCCAGCCGCAGTCCCAGACCCAGATCGACACGATCCGGCTGGCGCTGCTGCAGGCCGAGCTGGCGGAGTTCCCGGCCAACGGTATCGTGCTGCACCCGATCGACTGGGCGCGGATCGAGCTGACCAAGGACGCGGAGAACCGCTACATCTTCGCCCAGCCGCAGGGCATCGCCACGCCGGTGCTGTGGAACCGGCCGGTCGTCGCCACCCAGGCGATGGACGTGGACGACTTCCTGGTCGGCGCCTTCCGTCTCGGCGCCCAACTGTTCGACCGCCAGGATGCCGTGGTGGAGCTGTCGACCGAAGATGGCGACAACTTCCGCCGCAACCGGGTGACCATCCGCGCCGAGGAGCGCCTGGCCCTGGCCGTGTACCGGCCGGAGGCCTTCGTGTTCGGCGACTTCACCAACACGACCTGACCTGGCGTGTGGTGTGGGCAGGCCGGCTCCGGTCGGGGCCGGCCCTTCTTTCTGAAGGAGACGAGCGATGATCCGGATGAAGGCTCTCCGGCAGTTCCGGGGTCGGCCCAGTGAGGGCAGGAACGGCCTGGTCAAGCCCGGCCGCGAATTCACCGTGGCGGACCAGCGGCGCGCGGACGACCTGGAACGGGTCGGCCTGGCGGTGCCGGCGCAGCACAGCCTGGCTCTGCCGGCCGGAGCACCGGCACAGGCGGTGCCGGCGACACCGGGCGGCGATGCACCGGTGAACGAGGCCGGCGGCGGCGACACCGACGCGCCGGTGAACCCGGCGGCGGATCAGGGCCCTTTGTCTTCGGATGGTGGCCCGACTGGCGGGACGGACACGGCACCGGCGGGTCAGGGGGATGCGTCATCGTCGCAGGGGGACCTTCTGCCGCCGGGGCCCGAGCCGATCTTGACCGAGCCCGGGGCCGATGCCGATGCATCGCCGTCAACGAGAGCTGGCGGCTCGCGCCGTGGGCGGACGTCCTCTACGCCTGCGACGGAAACTGGTGGCGCCGGCGGGACGGGGTCCCCGACTACCGAGGATTGAAGCTGAGCCAGGACACCGGCGCGGCGCAGGCCTTTCGCGACGTGCACAAGGTGGAGCTGGCGAGCGGGGTCGACCGCATCCTGGTCGAGGAGCCGGGCCGGATCGGCCATGGCGGCAACAGCGGGTTCCAGGCCTTGAACCTGGCCATCCAGTTCGGGGCGCGGCGCATCGCCCTGATCGGCTTCGACATGCGGCTCGACCGCGGGCTGCACTGGCACGGCCCGCATGGTCGGGACCTGCACAACCCGAACGAGGCCGCGCTGATGCGCTGGCGCCGGGCCTTCGCCGCCGCGGCGCAGGACCTCGCCGCGCTGGGGGTGACGGTCGTCAACTGCAGCCCGGTGTCGGCCCTGACCTGCTTTCCGGCCGGGTCGATCGAGGATGTGCTGTGAAGGCCTGGCTGGCGGTGCGCGACGGCGACCACTATCGCCGCGACGCCTTCTCGGCCGGGCTGCGATCGGCCGGCTGCAGCGTGCGGTTCGGCCTGCCACGGGATGCCGGCGAGGCCGACATCCTGGTGCTGTGGAACCGCTATCCGCCGGGCCACGAGATCGCGGCCGCGGTCGAGCGGCGCGGCGGCACGGTGCTGGTGGCGGAAAATGGATTTTTGGGCCGGCGCTGGCGCGGCGAACACTGGTTCGCCCTGGCGCGGTCGCATCACAACGGGGCGGGGGAATGGGCGCCAGGAGGGGCGGAGCGGTGGGACGGGCTCGGCGTCGACCTGGTGCCGTGGCGCGCCAGCGGCGGCGAGATCCTGGTGCTGCCGCAGCGGGGAATCGGCGCGCCCGGCGTGGCGATGCCGCGGTCCTGGCCGGCCGGCATCGTCGCCGAGCTGCGGCGCCGGACGGACCGGCCCGTGCGGGTGCGGCCGCATCCCGGCCGGCACGAGGCGGCGGTGCCGCTGGAGCAGGATTTGGAGCGCGCGTGGTGCACGGTGACATGGGGGTCCGGCGCCGCGATCAAGGCGCTGGTGCACGGCGTGCCGGTGTTCAACGCCATGCCACGCTGGATCGGGGCATCGGCGGCTCTGCCGGTCGGCGCCGATTTGGAGCGGCCGCTGACTGGCGACCGGCTGCCGATGCTGCGGCGCATGGCCTGGGCGATGTGGCGGATCGAGGAGATCGCGAGCGGTGAAGCCTTCCGTCACCTGCTACCCGCAGCCGGGTAAGGCCAAGGCCCTGGCCGTGTGCCGGGCCTTTGCTTACAGCTGCAGAGGTGTCGTCGAAGATCGTGTCCCAGCTGGTCTCCGGCCGGGGGCGGCCATGTTCTACGGGGTGCGCCCAGCCTGGCGGCACCTGTGGGACCAGGCGAAGGCGGAAGGGCGAGACTGGTACTACGCCGACAATGGATACTTCCCCGTCGGCATTGATGGCGGCCAATACTTCCGGGTTGCCCGGAACGCGGTCCAGGCCATCGCACCCGGTTGGACGCTTGCCGATGGCGCTCGCCGATCCTGGGCGTTCGGCTTCGCTTCGTCCGTGTCGCCCTGGCGCCAGGATGGGCGGACCGTGCTGGTATGCCTGCAGTCGGACGAGTTCATGGCCACGGTTGCTGGGACGGCGATCGACCTCGCGCTCGAGGCGGGCCGGCACACCGACCGGCCGATCGTGGTGCGGCGCAAGGGCGACGCGACGCCGATCGCGGCGGCGCTGGCCGATGCCTGGTGCGTCGTGACCTGGTCCAGCAACTGCGCCATCGACGCGATCTGCGCCGGGGTGCCGGCGATCGTGTTGGGCCAGAGCGCAGCGGTGCCGATGGCCGGGACCCGGCTGGAGCAGATCGAGGATCCGCCGCGGCCGGACGGCCGGGAAGCGTGGGTCGGCAGGCTCGCGGCCTCGCAATGGACGTTGGACGAGATGGCGCGCGGCGACTGCTGGAGAGCACTGCATGGGTAGGATGATCGCCGATGCTGCCGGACGCGGCTGGTTCGACGCGCCGGGCGTTGCCGGCGACCGGACCCTGGCGCAGCAGATGGTCGGGCTGGACCATCTGGTGCAGGCGGCACCCGGGCGCACCGTGCTCGACCTCGGCTGCGCCGAAGGGCTGATCGGGCTGGTGCTGATGCGGGCCGGCGCCGTGGCGCTGGACGGCATCGACCTGGTGCACAACCGAATCGTCGCCGCTGGCCGCAACGCGGAGGCGGCCGGGGTGGAGGCGCGGTACTGGTGCCAGGATCTTGACGGCTTCGCCGACTGGGCGCCGGAGGATCTGGCACCGCGCTACGACCTCGTGCTGGCACTTAGCATCGCCCACAAGCTGGCCAGGCCGGACCGGTTCCTCGAGGCCGCGGCGGCGCGCTGCGACGGGCTGCTGGCGGTGCGGCTGCCGGCGCCGGTGATCCAGGATCGCCGGTCCGGCTTCGTGCCGGTCGACGTGCCGGCGCTGCTGGACCGCGCCGGGTTCGACCTTGAAGCGACCCCGGCTGGGAGCTTGGGCGAGTGGATCGGGCTGTTCCGGCGCCGCCAGGGCGCGGAGCGGCCATGCGCCTGATCGAGGAGTATCGCCGGATGCACGCGGCCCGGCTGTATCCCGGAACCTCCATCCTGCCCTGGGGACCGTCGATCGGGCATCTGGTGCGGCGCAGCGGGGCGGCGACGCTGCTGGATTACGGCTGCGGCGCCGGCGAGCAATACACGATCAGCCGCGTGCATAAGCGTTGGGGCGTGCGGCCGAAGCTGTACGACCCGGCGGTGCTCGGCCTGGATCGGAAGCCGGACGGTGCGTTCGACGGTGTGATCTGCACCGACGTCCTGGAGCATGTGCCGGAGGACGAGCTGCCGGCGGTGGTGGCCGAGCTGGCCGGCTTCGCCCGGCGCTGGTGCTTCGTCACGGTGTGCTGCCGCCCGGCGAAGAAGGCGTTTGAGGACGGTACCAACGTGCATGTGACGATCCGGCCGTTCACCTGGTGGCAGAAATACCTGGGCGCCGCCTTCGCCCATGGCGGCGCCAGGCTGGTGCTGCGGGAGACGAAGTGATGCGCTATGCCGCCGTGACCACCTATGCGCGGAAGCACTGGCGCAGCCACGCTCAGCGGATGGTCGAGAGCTTCGAGACGTTCTGGTCTGGCGTGCCCTTAATGCATCTCGACGACGATGAACTGGACTTAGCAGCGCCTGGCCTGGCTCGGTTCAAGCAGTTGCACCGACAGGCCCGGCACCGCGGCCAGCTGGCCGGCGGCTATGACATGCGGTTCGACGCGGTGCGGTTCGCCCACAAGGTTTATGCCATCGGGTCTATCGACACGTGGTGCCGCCGGGTCGAGGCCGACGTGCTGGTCTGGCTGGACGCCGATACCGTCACCCATGCCCCGGTCGACGCGGCCTGGCTGGATGGGCTGATCGGCGAGGCCGATGTGGCCTGCCTGCTGCGGGATTCGAAGTACACGGAATGCGGCTTCGTGATGATCCGGCTGAACGAGGCCGGGCACGAGCTGATCCGGCGCTGGGTCGGCCTCTACGAGAGCGGCGCGCTGTTCCGCCTGGCCGAGTGGCACGACAGCTTCGCCTTCGACCATGTCCGCCTGGCGATGCAGGAGGAGGGCCGCCTGGCCGTGGCCAGCCTGTCCGGCGATGCCGCGCATCGCAACCATCCCTTCGTGGCCGGCCCGCTGGGCGAGCGCCTCGATCACCTGAAAGGCCCGCGGAAGGCCGCCGGCCGGTCGCGGCCCGGCGACCTGATCGCGCCGCGGTCCGAGCCCTACTGGTCCGGGAGACACTCATGACGCAGCAGGCGGCCGCGATGAAGCAGGTCGGGGGTTGGTGGCTGCCGGCGGCGGAGCGGCACCTGGTGCCGTTCCTGCAGCGCGACCGCGGCTATCAGGCCAAGCACCGCGCCGCCGCGCTGAAGCATGTGCAGCGCTGGCGCGTCGCGGTCGACATCGGCGCCCATGTCGGGCTTTGGGCCAAGGACCTGGCCGAGCGGTTCCGCGAGGTCTGGGCGTTCGAGCCGATCGAGGCGCACCGCGATTGCTTCCGTCGGAACGTGACGGCGGAGAACGTCGTGCTGAAGCCGGTCGCGCTGGGCGAAGCCTGCGGCCGGGTCGCGATGAACTGGGACGGCGCCAACACCGGGCATACCCGTGTCGACGAAGGGACGGCCGGCGACGTCGTCCTGGTGATGCTCGACGACTACGAGCTGAAGGCCTGCGACTTCATCAAGGTCGACGCCGAAGGCTATGAGGCGAAGATCCTGCGCGGCGCCCGTGAGACCATCCTGCGGCACCGGCCCATCATCAATGTCGAGCAGAAGCGCTGGGTCTATCCCGGCGAGCACCAGTACAGCGCGGTCGAATACCTGGTCTCGCTTGGCATGGTGCAGCTGGACCGGGTGTCGGACGACATCGTGATGGGGTGGCCGGCATGACGCTGATCCTGGTCGACGCGCCGGCGGTCCCCGCGCTGCGGCGCCAGGAGATGTGGGACCACCTGCCGGTCGACTACGATGCCGGCAGCCCGCTGGAGGAGCCGTTCGACGCGGCCACCATCGACGCCTATATCGCCGCGGCGATCAGCCATGTCGACGGCGACGGCTGGCTGGGCCGGGCCCTGATCACCCAGACCTGGGATTACGTGCTGGACGGGTTCCCCGGGCATGGGGCCCATGCCTGCATCACGATGCCGCTGCCGCCGCTGCAGGAGATCGTCAGCGTCACCTATGTCGACGGCCATGGCGCGCTGCAGACGCTGCCGCCGTCGCAGTACCGGCCGGTCGGCGCCGGCAGCCTGTCGCCGGCCTATCTGTTCCCGGCCTTCGGCAAGTGCTGGCCGACGGCGCCGTGCCGGCATGGCGGCCTGACCATCCGGTTCCGTGCCGGCTTCGGCGATGCGCCGGAGGATGTGCCGGCGGCGATCCACCAGGCGCTGAAGCTGCTGGCTGCCGGGTGGTACCGCAACCGGGAGAGCGTCATCACCGGCACGATCGTGGCCGAGATGCCCTTCGCGGTGAAGGCGCTGCTGCAGCCGTACCGGGTCTATCTGTGATCCGCGCCAACCACTGCGGCAAGTACAAACAAGGAACCTGACAATGGCCGAAGCCGAGTTGATCGAGTTGCTGACCCTTTCGTCGCTAGGAAGTCTTGGTCCGACCGAGATCAAGGCCGGTGATACCATCGTAGCCAGGTTTGGAGGCCTTCTCTCAGATGAAAAGAAGGCCGTTCTGGAAGCGAAACTGGCCGACGAATTCACCATCAAGGTTGGCGTGGCCGTGAAGGTGATCGTGTTCGATCGATCCATCAGCATCGATACGCTGCTGCGGCCTGCCTGATGATCCGCGGCGGCGAGATGCGGGCCCGCTGCCGGTTCGAGCGGCCGGTGCCGCAGAAGAGCGCCGCCGGCAATGCCTATAACGGCTGGGTCGAGGCCTGCACGGTGTGGGGCTGGCTGAAGCCGATGTCCGGGCGCGAGGCGGTGAAGGAAGGCCGTCTCGAGGCCACCAGCACCGGCACGCTGCGGGTGCAGGCCGGCCCGAAGACCCGGCCGATCGACGCCAGCCACCGGGTCTGGATCAAGGGCCGGGTCTACGTGATCCGCGGCCTGCCGATCGACACCGAGCAGCGCGGCCAGGAGATCGACTTCGTGATCGAGGCGGGAGTGGCGAGCTGATGGCCAAGATCCAGAACCTCGACCGGCTGAAGCGGCGGATGAAGCGGCTGCGGGACGGGCCGAAGCAGGCGATGTCCGGCGCGATTCAGGAGAATGCGGAGGAGCTGTCCGGGGCGGTGCGGCGCGTGACGCCGAAGGGCGCGACCGGCGAGTTGGCCCGCAGCGTGGGCTGGAGCTGGGGCAACCCGCCGCAATACCATCGCGTCGCCGTGATGGGCAGCAACCGCAACGAGGCCGCCGGGATCCTGGGCGCCGAGAAGCTGGCCGCCACCGTGCATGTCGGCAACGACAAGGCCTGGTATGCCCGGCTGGTCGAGTTCGGCACCCGGCCGCATGCCAACAAGGGCCTGTTCGAAGGGACGATGCATCCGGGAACGTCGCCCAACCCGTTCTTCTTTCCGACCTATCGCCTGTTCAAGAAGCGGATGCTGGCGCGGTTCGGCCGGGCAATGCGGAAGTCGATCAAGACGGCGGTGAACGGCCTGTGAGCGCCGACAGCCGCATCGAGGTCCAGATTGCCATCCTGGCCGCGCTGGGCGCCGATGCCGAGCTGGCCGCGATCGTCGGCGACCGGATCTATGACCACGCGCCGGACGATTGCCAGGCGCCGTACATCCAGATCGGCGGAGGGGAGCGGGTCCCGTTTCACGCGCAATGCATGAACGGGTCCGACCTGCTGCTGACCATCACCACCTGGGCCGACGGGCACCACGCCTCCGAAGACGTCATCCGCATGGACCGCCGGATCAACGACCTGCTGGATGGGCAGCGCATCCCGGTCGATGGGCACGGCATCCAGACCATGCGCCTGGTGCGCAACCGCGGCCCATTCCGCGACCCCGACGGCAAGACCCGGCAGGGCGTCAACGAATATCGCTGCATCACCCTGCCGGCGGGCTGACCCGGCTTTTCCCGTAGGAGATCATGATGGTGACGCTTCCCGAACTCATGGATGGCCGGGAGTTCCTGGTCTATCTCGGCGACGGCGGGTCGCCGAACATGGCCGAGCTGGTGTGTGGCCTGCAGGCCAACCAGTTCAACCAGTCCAAGGAAATCAACCAGACCCCGGTGGTGCCGTGCGACCCGCCGGGCGGCCAGCCCGTCATGGTGTCGACCGCCGGCGCCAAGAGCTCGACGATCGAGGCCTCCGGCTTCTATGCGCGGGAGAAGCGGGCGAGGCTGCAGGCGGCGTTCGACAACCCCGACAGCGAGACCTGGGCCTTCGTGCTGAAGGGCGAGGGGTATTACTGGGGGCGCTACCACTTCGCGCAGTTCAACCTGGACGGGTCGGACATCAATGCGCCCGGCGCGGTCTCGGTGTCGATGCCGAATGACGGCGACTGGGCCTGGGTCTCCGACCCGACCGCCGGGTCGTCCCAGACCTTCCAGCTTCCGCCGGCCGCCTGATGTCGGCGGACGGTTCGATCGAGCTGCCGTTTGGCGACGGGCGGCACCTCTTCCGGCTGGCGATCGGCCAGTGGCGGAAGCTGGAGGAGTTGCGGAAGCTGGGCCCGCTCCGCCTGTACGACCGGGTCCGGAACGGCGACTGGTTCACCGAGGATCTGTACCAGTCGATCCGTCTCGGCCTGATCGGCGGCGGCATGGCGGCGCCCGAAGCCCTGCGGCTGACCGACCTCTACTTCGACGACTGGCTGAAAGCCAGGGGTCTGCTGAACGCCGAAGGCCTGGTCGCCGTGATCATGGGGGCATCCCTGGTGGGGATGGAGACCGACCCGGTGGGAAAACCGAAGGCGCGGGCGGCGGCGCGGAAACCCGCTTCTCGCGCCTCTACGGCGACGCCTTCGCCACCGGCGGCCTCACGCCGGAGCAGGTCGACCGGATGAGCTTCTGGCAGCTGGCCTGCTGCATAGACGGCCACAACCGCATCAACGGGGCTAAGAAGCCCGGCGGCATCGGCGGCGGCATGACCGCCGAGCGCTTCGCCGAGCTGATGCCCAAGTCGTGATGCGGGCGGCATGACGATGGTGATGATCGGGGAGCGCGGCCATGGCTGAGATGACCGTCGAGCAGCTGGCCGTCATCCTCGAGGCCCGCATGTCGCAGTACCAGAAGGCCTGGGACAAGGCCCTGGCCAAGACGGACAGCGCCGCCTCGCGGATCGAGAAGCGCACCCGCGCCATGGAGCAGCGGATCGAATCCACGTCGCGCCGCGCCGGCGCCGCCTTGGGCCGGATCGGCAGCAATGTCGGCGGCCGGCTGACCGGCCGGGCCGGGGTCCTGGGCGACGCGCTGCCGGAGCTGGGTCGCGGCGGGTACGTCGCCGCGGCCGGGCTGGGCGCCGCCGCGCTGGGCCTGACCGTGTTCTACCGGCAGGGCGGGCAGGCGGGGCAGCTGGCCGATGCTATCGGCGTCGCGGCCG
>NZ_JBQJIK010000082.1:0-37602 GCF_052078665.1 Inquilinus sp. CA228
GGCCGAGCCCGCCGATCAACTGGTCGGCGCCGGCGCCGCCGACCAGCGTGTCATTAAGCGTCGCCCCGTCGAGCTTGTCGTTGCCGGCACCGCCGCGCAGGACGTTGTCGAGGTTGGAGCCGGTCAGGGTGTCGGCGAAGGCGCTGCCCTGGAGATTCTCGATCTGCTGCAGCGTGTCGCCGGCCGCGTCGCCGCCGCTGTTGACGGCGCCGAAGACGAGGCTGACCGTCACCCCGGCCGCGCTGTCGCTGTAGGTGGCGGTGTCGATGCCGGAGCTGCCGTCCAGCACATCCGCCCCGGCGCCGCCATGCAGGCGGTCGTCGGAAGAGTTGCCCCGCAGCGTGTCGCTTCCGGCAAGGCCTGACAGCATATCATTGCCGCCACCACCATCCAGGAGATTGGCGACGGCGGTCCCGATCAGCGTGTCGGCGTTGCCGGTGCCGCGGACATTCTCGATGCCGGAAATCGTGTCACCGGTGCCGTCGCCGCCCGCGATCGCGTTGGCGGTCAGGTTCACCGCCACCCCGGCCGAGGCGGCGCCGAACTGCATCGTGTCGATGCCGGCCCCGCCGATCAGGATATCGCCGCCGGCGCCACCGTTGAGCAGGTCGTCGCCGTCGCCACCTTCCAGCCTGTCGTTGCCGAAATCGCCGTCCAGTGTGTCATCCCCGGCCAGGCCCAGGAGCGTGTCGTTGCCATTCAGGCCGAAGAGCTGGTTGGCCACCGCCGAGCCGGTCAGGATATCACCGCCGGCGCTGCCCTGGATGTCCTCGATGTCGCCCAGGAGGGTGTCGCCCTGGGCCTCGCCGCCCGAGGCCTGCAGCGTCGTCAGGTTCACCGTCACGCCGACGGCGCCGTCGAACTGGACGATGTCCCGGCCGTCGCCGCCGCTGAGGCTGTCCGCCCCGGCGCCGCCGACCAGCCGGTCGTTGAGAGTGCCGCCGCGGAGGGTGTCGTTGCCGGCTTCGCCGAACAGGCCATCGCCGCCATCGCCGCCGTCGAGCGTGTCGTTGCCGGCTTCGCCATGGAGCTCGTCGACGCTGGCACCGCCATTGGCCCTGTCGTTGCCGCCGCCGGCGAAGACGATGTCGGCATTCCCCGCCGCGTCGATGACGTCGTCGCCGTTGGTGGCCTGGGCGATGTCGATGAAGGATGTGTTCGGCGGCGTGCGCCCGTCGCCGGCGACATGGATGAAGTCCCGGCCCTCCGTTCCCACGATGTTGGCCATGATCGATTCCTTGCGTTGGGTTGCGTGTCGAAGCCGGTCTACGGCATCCGCCCCGGAGCGTCTGTCACCTGGGGAACAGCGCGGTTCAGGACGGCTTGAGACCGGGCGGGCGGCGCAGATGGACGAGGTCGCCCTGCGCCAGATAGGCTGCCTCCGCCGCCGTCGAGGCGCGGCCGAGGATCGGGTTGCGATGGGGAAAGCGGCCGAAGCGCGAGATCACCTCGAGATGGGACCGCGCCTGGCTGACATGGAACCGGTACAGCGGCCGCAGCCGCTCCGGCGCCTCGGCCGCCACCAGCTCGGCCATCGCCACCAGCTGCTTCAGCCGGACCTGGTGGTCCGGCCCCTCGGCATGGGCCAGCGGCATCAGGAAGAAGATCTGTTCCCACGGCCGGCTCAGCGCGTCGTAATGGCCGTTCGCCAGCCCGTCCCGGGCGATCCGCAGGGCGGCGGCATCGCCGGCATAGGCTTCCGCACGGCCGGCGAACAGGCCGCGCGGGAACTGGTCCAGCACCAGGATCAGCGACAGCCGCCCGAGCGGCGTGGCGAGCCAGGGAGCGAGGCCGCCGGCGCGGGCGGCGGCCAGCACCGGGGCCAGCGGCATCAAAGCCGCATTGGCGCCGCCGCCGAACCACCAGCCATGCAGCCGAAGATGCGTCTCCAGATCGGCCGCGTCGAGGCCGTCCGGGAACCAGAAGTGATGGACCCTGCGCCAATCCATGGCCGTCATGTCAGAGCACGAAGTCGCCGGCGGCGAGCGCGATGGCGCCGGTCAGGGTGATGTGGAAGTCGGAGACCTTGTCGCCGTTGACGTCGCCGGCGATGGAGGTGACACCGGGTGCGGTGAAGCCGAAGCGGAGTTGCCCGGCGACGCCGGTGTAGAGGCCGGCGCCGATGAAGCTGAAGGCCTGGTTGCCGGCCGCCGTGGTGCTGGCGTCGATCAATGACAGGTCGATGCGGTCGCCCTGGGCGCGGCTGAAATCGGTGATCCGGTCGGCATTGGCCCCGACCGGGCTGTGGACCGTGCCGGCATAGAGGAAGCGGTCGGCGCCGAGGCCGCCGGTGAGGATGTCGCCGCCGCGGGCGCCATTGAGCACGTCGTTGCCGTTCCAGCCCTGCAGCACATTGGTGCCGTCGTTCCCGACCAGGCTGTCATGGCCCTGGCTGCCGGAAAGGTTCTCGATGCCGGACAGCGTATCGCCCTGGGCCTCGGCGCCGCTGCCGGCGCCGGTCAGGAGGCTGACCGCGACACCGGCCGAGCCGGTGAAATAACTGGCGGTGTCGATGCCGGTGCCGCCGTCGAGGGTATCGGCCCCGGCGCCGCCGCGGAGGACGTCGTCGCCTTCGAAGCCGCGCAGGACATTGGCGCCCCCGTCGCCGGTGATGTCGTCCCCGCCCTGGCCGCCATTGACGTTCTCGATGTTGGAATAGGTGTCGCCCTGAGCATCGCCGCGGCCGCCGTCCCCATCGTCCAGGTTGACGGTCACCGCGGCGGCGGCGCCGAAATAGGTGACGAGGTCGATGCCTTCTCTCCCGTTCATGTCATCTCCCCCAGCCCCGCCACGGAGCACGTCGTTGCCACCCTTACCGATCAAGAAATCATCGCCGCCAAGACCGCTGATGACGTCATCCCCGCTGTTCCCGTCGAGCGTGTTGGCCACGGCCGAGCCAGTCAGGGTGTCCTGCCCCCCACCACCGGCGATGTTCTCGATATCGTCGCTGAGCATGTCGCCCTGGGCTTGGCCGCCCGATGCCTCCAGCGTCGACAGGTTCACCGTCACGCCGACGGTGTCACTGAATACGATGGTGTCGATGCCGGAGCCGCCGGTGAGCCTATCCGCCCCCTCACCGCCATTCAGAGTATCATCCCCGTCGCCGCCATCCAGTGTATCATTGCCGAACCTGCCATCGAGCCTATCGTGGCTACCGCCGCCGGACAGGGAATTGTCCACGGCCGAGCCCACCAGGACGTCATCGCCGCTGCTGCCGACGATGTTCTCGATATCTCCGGCGATCACGTCGCCTTGGGCCTCGCCGTTCGAGGCGGTCAGCGTCGTCAGATTGACGAGGACCCCGATCTCGCCGAAATACCGGATCGTATCGATGCCGCCCCCACCGCTGAGATGGTCTGCACCGATACCGCCCTCGAGGGCGTCGTTGCCGGCGCCCCCATCCAGCGTATCGTCGCCGCCCAGGCCCTTGAGCGTGTCGTCGCCGGCTTGTCCGACGAGGACGTTCGCCACATCCGAGCCGTTCAGCACGTCCGCGACGGAGGTGCCGGTGACGTTCTCGACATCGTCGGCGATCTCATCATTGTCGGCCTCGCCGCCGTTGCCGAGGGAGCCCAGGACAACGGATACTCCGACCTGGCCGGCATACTCGACCGTGTCGATCCCGAGGCCGCCGCGAAGACGATCCGCTCCTTCGCCGCCGATCAGCAGGTCATTGCCGGCGCCTCCGGACAGCACGTCATCGCCGCGACCGCCCTCCAACCTGTCATCGCCGCCGAGGCCGGCGAGGGCATTGTCCGTCAGCGTGCCGCCCAGCCTGTCGGCAAACTGGGACCCGCTGACATTCTCGACGTCATCGGCGACGGAATCCAGATCGGCGTCGCCGCCGGAACCGCCGAGTGGGACGCCTATGAACACGGTCACCCCGGCGGCGCTTGCCCCATACTCGACCGTGTCGATTCCGATGCCGCCGCGCAGTGCATCCCCACCGGCACCGCCGATCAGAATGTCATCGCCGTCGCCACCGTCAAGGACATCGTTCCCGTCCTCGCCGAGGATGCGGTCGTTGCCCCCGCGCCCGAAGACGCCGTCGCTGCCGGCACCGGCCAGGATGACGTCGCGGTCCGACGTCACCGTGGCGATATCGATGAAGCCGTCCGGGATGGGCGTCCCGTCACCGGCAGCATGGATGAGGTCTCTTCCGCTGGTTCCGCTGATGGATGCCATGATGATTTTTCCTCGATCGAGATGGGAGAGATCGTCGTGGGCCCGACGACACGCCGGGGTCAGCCCGCGCCGAGGCCGAGATGGCCGGCGACGAAGTCGTTGACGGCCAGGCGCATCGGCCGGGTCCGGCCGTCCCTGTAGTGGCGCTTGAAATAGACCAGGCGCTTGCCGTGGATCGCCAGGCGCGCGGCCGCCAGCACCAGGCGGTTGGCCGCGGGATGGTCCGCCGACCAGGCGTTGATGACGATGCAGTCGCCGTCGCGAAGCTCGGGCACGTCGCCGCGGCCCTGCATCCAGGCCTCGGCGTTCGGTTCGCTGGTCGCGGCCCAGCCGAGGAAGCCGACCACCCGGCCCGCCCCGTCGATCACGAGCTGGTAGTGCCCGCGGTTGATCTGCCCGACCAGCACGCGCGACCAGTTGCCGAAGGCCAGCGCGGCGAAGGCCGGCTTGGTCATCAGATGGCTGACGGCGAGGCCCAGCGCCGCGGCCGCGCTGTGCGGCCGGGCCAGGCGCAGCCCGTGCGGCATCACCATCATCGCGGTCATCGCCGGCTCCCCGGGCTACAGCACGAAGTCGCCGGCGGCGAGCGCGATGCTGCCGGCCAGGGTGATGTGGAAGTCGGAGACCTTGTCGCCGTTGACGTCGCCGGCGATGGAGGTGACACCGGGTGCGGTGAAGCCGAAGCGGAGTTGCCCGGCGACGCCGGTGTAGAGGCCGGCGCCGATGAAGCTGAAGGCCTGGTTGCCGGCCGCCGTGGTGCTGGCGTCGATCAATGACAGGTCGATGCGGTCGCCCTGGGCGCGGCTGAAATCGGTGATCCGGTCGGCATTGGCCCCGACCGGGCTGTGGACCGTACCGGCATAGAGGAAGCGGTCGGCGCCCTGGCCGCCGGTGATGTTCTCGATCAAGGAGAAGCGGTCGCCCTCGGCGGTGCCGCCCGCGCCCTGGCCGGTGGCCATGCTGACCACCACGCCGGCCGTGCTGTCGGCATAGGAGATCGTGTCGCTGCCGCCGCCGCCTTCGAGCAGGTCGCCCCCCGCCCCGCCGGTCAGGACGTTGTCGGCCGCATTGCCGGTCAGATGGTCGCCGAAGGCGCTGCCGACCAGGTTCTCGATGCCGAACAGCGTGTCGCCCTGGGCGTCGCCGCCGGTGCCGGCACCGGCGAGCAGGCTGACCGCGACCGCCGCCGCGCTGTCGCTGTAGGTGGCGGTGTCGATGCCGGTATCCGTCTGAAGATCGCCGCCCGCCAGCAGATCCGCTCCGGCCCCTCCGCGCAGCACGTCGTTGCCGTCGAGGCCACCCAACACGTCGGCGCCGGCCATGCCGTTAAGGATGTCATTGCCGTCACGGCCGTCCAGAAAGTTCACCTCGGCCGAGCCGATCAGCGTGTCGTTGGCGTCCGAACCGATGACGTTTTCGATCGACACCAGCGTGTCGCCTTCGGCCTCGCCGCCCGAACCGGTCGCGGTCGTCAGGTTCACAACGACCCCGGCGATGCTGCGACTGTAGAAGACCTGATCGTTGCCGGCGCCGCCGTCGAGGAGGTCTGCCCCGGTTCCACCGTCCATCGCGTCGTCGCCTTCGCCGCTGATCAGTTGATCGTTGCCGGCAAGGCCATGGATAAAGTCGTTGCCCGCGAGGCCGACCAGGCGATTGCCTCCGGCCGACCCGGTCAGAGAGTCGTTGAAATTCGCCCCGGTGATGTTCTCGACGTCGGATGCGATCTGATCTTGATTGTTGGAGTCGCCGATCTCCGCCTGGACGACCCGGTTGGCCGCGCTGTAATCGACCGTATCGACGCCGGCACCGCCGCTGATCGTATCCGGTTCGTCCACATCCTGGTCGCCCGGCCTCAGCACGTCGTCGCCGGCGCCGCCCGCCAGCGTGTCGCTGCCGAGCCCGCCGTCGAGGGTGTCGTCGCCGCCGCCGCCGGCGACCAGGTCGTCGCCGTCATCGGCGAAGATCTGGTCGGCATTGTTGGTCGCCAGCGCGATGTCGGTGAAGCCGACGGGCACCAGCGTGCCGTCGCCGGCGACATGGATGACGTCGTTGTCTGCGGTTCCGTTCACGGTGGCCATGATGACTCTCTCTATGGATCAGGTCGGGTGCCGAGGATGTCCTATCAGCTTCCCCGCCGGCCCGATGTCCCCCCGGGAACAGGCCGTTGCGCGAGAAGCTGCGGGGCGGGCACGGGGCGGATCAACTCGATCAGGCGCCAGGCGTTGATCGGCAGCAGAGCCGCCTCCATCAGCATCAAGGGCGCGCTGCCGATCAGCGCGGCATAGACCAGGAAGCTGGCGCTGCTGAGGATGGCGACGATGCGCAGCGGCAGCAGCCGCCGCATCGAATAGGCCAGGATGGTGAAACCGGTCCCGGCATAGCCGAAGGCCTCGATCCAGTTCACGTGCGTCCTCCACATCATCCGATGGTTCGGATGATCTTTAGCGGGAGGCCGGGGCCGGAGGTGTCACCGGGGAAACAGGCGGTCAGGCCTCGATCAGGCCGAGCTGCAGCGCCGTGGCGACGGCTTCGCTGCGGCTGCCGGCCTTGAGCTTGCGCCGGGCCGTGGCGAGATAGGCGTTGACCGTGTGCATCGACAGGCCGAGCTGGCGGGCGATCTGCTTGCTCGAGGCACCGCGGGCGACACCGGCGAGGCAGGCGCGCTCCTGCGGCGCGACGATGTCGGGGTCGACGGCGGACGGCGGCCTGGGCTGCATCGCAGCGGCGAGCCGTTCCGCGATCTTCAGCGCCCGGCCGAGATGCGGGCCGATCTGGCGCAGCAGCCGGATCTCGGCCTCGCCCCAGTCCGGCCGGCGCCGCGTCCGCCAGATCGAGAGATGCGCCGCCAGGCCCTGCGGATCGACATCGATCCAGTAGAGGCCGCTGTGCCGGCGCTGCGGCCGCGCATAGTCGTTGTAGAACTCGGTCTGCAGGAAGACGGAGTCCGGCACCACCGCGCGGTCGACGAAAACCGCCGGCAGCCGCGGCAGGGCCGGCAGCACCGGCCAGGTGGCGTGATAATGCGCGTTGTACAGCGGCACGTGGTCGGGATCGACGCGGATGCGGACCGCCCCGTCCCGCGGCAGCGGCGCACCGGTCGGGTGCAGCGTCGCAGAGGAATCGCCGCCGAGCAGATCGGCCAGGCGGGTCAGCAGCGCCGGCCAGCTCTCGCGGCCGAGCGCGGCGTCGTAGGCCTGCGCGATCAGGGCCGAGACCGCGTCCTCGCCCGGCATCCGGTCAGCCATCGATCAGCCCCGCGGACAACGCAATGGCCACGGCCTCGCTGCGGCTGGCGGCCTTCAGCTTGCGCCTCGCCGAGGCGAGATAGGCGTTGACGGTGTGCATCGACAGACCGAGCTGCCGCGCGATCAGCTTGCTGGAGCCGCCGCGGGCGACGCCGGCTAGGCAGGCGCGTTCCTGCGGGGCCAGGAGATCGCCGTCGATGGCGGTGGACCGGCGGGCGGAGACAGCGGCCAGGCGGCGCTCGATCTTCAGCGCCTGACCGAGATGCGGCCCGATCGCGCGCAGGACCCGTATCTCCGATGGCTCCCAGACGGGCCAGCGCCGCGAACGCCATAGGGAGAGAAACCGTTGGCGGCCGCCCTCGACTGCGTCGAACCAGCAGAGGCCGCTGTACGCGTCCCGCGGACGGAGGAAATCGTTGTAGAACTCCGACCGGGTGAAGTCCCGTTCCGGGACCAGCATGTGATTGGTGACGACGGATCCGGTGCCGAGCCGGGGCATCATGGGCAGCAACGGCGAGGTCCAGTGGTAGTAGTCGTTGTACGCCTGGATGTCGGCCGGCTCGCAACCGACATGGACCGCATTCTCCGCCGATCCGCCGCTGTACAGCAGCTCCGCGCAATCGGCGCCCAGCAGAGCCCGGACCCGAGCCAACGCCGCCGACCAGTCCTCGTCGCCGAGGGCGGCGTCGTAGACCTGCCCGATCAGATGGGACATGTCGTCGCCGTCGGGCCGGGACGACGGCGGGCTCCGCGGGTCGGCGCGCCAGTGACGCGAGCCGGCCGGCCGCGGCGCCAGGACCAGGTCGCCTGCTCCCGCCAGCCTGGACGGATCCCGGCCGTCAGCCATCGATCAGCCCGCCGGACAGCGCCATGGCGACGGCCTCGCTGCGGCTCGCGGCCTTCAGCTTGCGTTTGGCCGAGGCGAGATAGGCGTTGACCGTGTGCATCGACAGGTCGAGCAGGCGGCCGATCTGCTTGCTGGATGCGCCGCGGGCGACGCCGGCGAGGCAAGCGCGTTCCTGCGGCGCCAGGACCTCGGCGGCCATGACGGCGGCCGGCCGCCGGACGACAGGGGCGAGGCGCCGCTCGATCTCAAGCGCCTGGCCGACATGCGGCCCGATCGCGCGCAGGATCCGAAGCTGATGCTCGTCCCAGGCAGGCTGCTGTCGCTGCCGCCAGAGCGTCAGATGGGCGCGACGATCGTGGTGGTCGACGTCGACCCAGACCATGGAGCCGTGCAATCCCTGCGGCCGGACGTAGTCGTTGTAGTATTCGGTCTGGATGTCGGCGGCCTCGGGCACCACCATGTGATGAATGAAGGCCGGCTCCGCCCGCAGCCGGGACAGGTCCGGAACCCGCTTGAACGTCCGGTGGTAGTGGGCGTTGTAGAGAGCGACATAGGCGGGGTCGGCGTTGTATCTGACCGCGATGTCGGGCTGTGCCGGCGAGCGCGACCGGTGCAGTGTCGCGGAAGCCCCACCAAGCATTCGGCACAATCGCCTGACGACCTCCGACCAGTCCTGGTCGCCGAGAGCGGCGTCGTAGACTTGGCCGACCAGCCGGGAGACGTCGTCCTCGCCGGACGGGGACGAGGACGGGATGCGCGGATCGGCCCGCAGGCGACCGATACCGCCCCGGGTGGTGATCGGTGGGGGGTGGCCGAGCTCAGCCATCGATCAGCCCCGCGGACAGCGCCATGGCCACGGCCTCGCTGCGGCTGGCGGCCTTCAGCTTGCGCTTGGCCGAGGCGAGATAGGCGTTGACCGTGTGCATCGACAGGCCCAACGCCCGGGCGATCCGCTTGCTCGACGCGCCATGGGCGACGCCGGCCAGGCAGGCGCGCTCCTGCGGCGCCAGCAGGCCGACGTCGCCCGCGACGGTATTGCGGACCGTGATCGCCTCGAGACGGCGCTCGATCTCGATTGCCCGGCCGAGATGCGGCCCGATCGCGCGCATGACCCGAAATTGCGACTCGTCCCAGCTGGGCCAGTGCCGCGGCCGCCAGATGGCCAGCTGGGCGTGCGGGCCGCGATGATCGGCGTCGACCCAGTTGATGCTGCCGTACTTGTCCTGCGGGCGGAGATAGTCGTTGTAGTACTCGGTCCGGAGGAAGTCCTCCTCGGGCATCAGCGTGCTGTAGTTGAACAGCGTCTGCCGGCCCAGCCGCATCAGCTTCGGCATCAGCGGCAGGGTTCCGTAGTAGTAGCTGGCGAACAGCTCGCCATAGGTGGGATCGACGTTGAACCGGGCGGCCTTGTCCGGCAGCAGCGGCAACGCCGACCGGTGCAGGGTGGCGCAGGCGCCGCCGAGGCCGCGCGACAGGCGCTCGACCACGGCCGCCCAATCCTCGTCGCCGAGCGCGGCGTCGTAGACCTGGGCGACCAGGGAAGCGATCTCGCCGGACGTCATGCCGTCAGCCATCGAGCAGCCCGCCGGACAGGGCCATGGCGACGGCCTCGCTGCGGCTGGCGGCCTTCAGCTTGCGCCTGGCCGAGGCGAGATAGGCGTTGACCGTGTGCATCGACAGCCCGAGCTGGCGGGCGATCTGCTTGCTGGAGGCGCCGCGGGCGACGCCGGCCAGGCAGGCGCGCTCCTGCGGCGCCAGGAGATCGGTCGCGGCGGGCGCGCTTCGGAACGCCCTGGATGCGGCGAGACGCCGGTGGATCTCCAGCGCCCGGGCGAGGTGAAGCCCGACCGCACCCAGAACGCGGTGCGCGACCGGCTCCCATGCCGGCTGCCACCGCTGCCGCCAGAGGCACAGATAGCTCCGCTTGCTCCCCTCGCCCGCGTCGAGCCAGTTGAGGCAGCTGTATTTCCCCTGCGGCCGGACATGGTCGTTGTAGAACTCCGACCGCGTATAGACCGCTTCCGGCACCAGCATATGGTTGGTGAAGATCGTTCCGGCCGGCAGCCGGGGGATCAATGGAGCGAGCGGCGAGATCAGGTGGTAGTGGTCGTTGAAGGGCGGGATGAAGGCCGGGTCGCAGCCGACATGGACCGGGCTTTCCGCCGGCACCCCGTATCCGATCGGGAACAGCGCCGCGGATTCGCTGCGCAGCAGGTCCCGCAGGCCGGTCACCACCGTCTCCCACGCCTCGCCGCCGATACTGGCGTCATAGACCTGGCCGACCAGCCGCAGGACATCGTCCTCGCCGGGCGGGGACGAGGGCGGGATGCGCGGATCGGCCCGCCGCCGGCCGGCGCCGCCCGGGGCGACCGTCGGCGGAGACATGCTGACCTCAGCCATCGATCAGCCCCACGGACAGCGCCATGGCGACGGCCTCGCTGCGGCTCGCGGCCTTCAGCTTGCGCCGGGTCGAGGCGAGATAGGCGTCGACCGTGTGCATCGACAGCCCGAGTTGCCGGGCGATCTGCTTGCTCGACGCGCCGCGGGCGACGCCGGCGAGGCAGGCCCGCTCCTGCGGCGCCAGAAGATCGGCCGCGGCGGCCGCGCTTCGGGGCGCCCCGGGCGCAGCCAAGCGCCGCCGGATCTCCAGCGCCCGGGCGAGGTGCAGCCCGACAGCTCCCACCACGCGGAGCGCGGCCGGCTCCCACGCCGGCTGCCACCGCTGGCGCCAGAGGCAGAGATAGCTCCGGTTGCTGCCGTCGCCCGCGTCGAGCCAGTTGAGGCTGCTGTGTTTGCCCTGCGGCCGGAGCCAGTCGTTGTAGAATTCCGACCTCGTATAGACCGCTTCCGGCACGACCATCTGGTGCGTGAAGGCTGATCTGGATGGCAGTTGGGAGACCAGCGGAGTCAAGGGCGATATCCGATGGTAGTGGTCGTAGTAGGGCCGAATGACGCGCGGGTCGTCTTCGACATGGACCGCGCCAGCCGGCACGCCGTGCCCGGCCGAAAACAGCGCCGCGGACTCGCTGCGCAGCAGATCCCGCAGGCCGGTCACCACCGTCTCCCACGCCTCGCCGCCGATGCTGGCGTCATAGACCTGGCCGACCAGCCGCAGGACGTCGTCCTCGCCGGGCGGGGACGATGCCGGGATGCGCGGATCGACCCGGCTTCGGCCGCGTCGCGGCGCCGACGCGACGGGCGCCCGGTCGGCAATGGCGGATGGGTCAGGACGATCGAGCATCGGCCCCGTCGGGTTGCGGCGCCTTCTACCTGCGCCTGGGATGGGGATCGGCATCCCCGCTACGCCAAATCATTGCGTGTGAGACGCGGTCTCAATGTTACGCCGGTCACAGCCGGGACATGCCGAAGTCCGGCAGCGTCAGACCCGGCCCGCGACGTCGACCGCGCGGACAGGGCCTCCCATGCACCGCTATGACTTGGCAGGGGGGTGCCGGACAAGCGATCATTTCTGCGTCAATGACTGAGGCGGGCTCATCCATGGAGCCGACCACGCTCTCCGGAGGCCGGCGATGAGGCGGTTGCCGCCGCTCGAATCCCTGCGCGCCTTCGAGGCGGTGGCCCGGCTCGGCAGCTTCAAGCGCGCGGCCGAGGAGCTGGCGGTCACCGCCAGCGCCGTCAGCCACCGGGTCGCCGACCTGGAGGCGGATCTCGGCGTGGCGCTGCTGGTGCGGCATGTCCGGCGCGTCGAGCTGACCTCCGAGGGCGAGGGCCTGGCCGCCGGGATGGGCCGGGCGCTGCAGGAAATCCGCCGCACCGTGGCCAGTGCCGACCGGCGGGGCCGGCCGCGCCTGCGGGTCAGCGCGATCCCGTCGCACGCCATGCGCTGGCTGGCGCCGCGGCTGCAGCGGTTCCGCGCGTTGCACCCGGAGGTCGACATCGACATCATCGCCGACCTGGCCCTGGCCGACCTGCCGCAGCGGGCAGTCGACATCGCCCTGCGCTTCGGCGGCGGCGCCTATCCGAACCTGCGCGTCGAGCGGCTGATGGCCGATGCGATCTTCCCGGTCGCCAGCCCGGACTATGTCGCCAGGCATGGGCCGGTGGCCGGGCCCGCCGACATCCTGCGCCTAGCCCGGCTGATCGACACCACCGCCCGCGACGACCAGAGCGGCGCGCATTGGCAGCATTGGTTCGAGACCAACGGGCTGCCGCTCGATACCGTGAATGACGGCATGAACCTGACCGGTTCGCTGCTGGCGCTGGAGGCGGCGGTGAACGGGCTGGGCGTCGCCATCGCCCGTAAGACGCTGGTCGAGGAGGATCTGCGGACCGGCCGCCTGCTGCGCCTGCTGGACGCCGAGATCCCGACCAACTGGAACCACTATGCCGTGACCCTGCCCACCCTCGCCGACTGGCAGCCGATCCGGCAGTTCGTCGACTGGCTGAAGGCGGAGGCCGGCGGCCCCTGACCGGCGGGGGTGACCCGGCCGGCCGCGATACCTCATTTCTAGTGTATTGAGCCGACCGGCCCGTTTGCGGACAATCTTCACATCACGGAGCGCCGGGGCGACGGAGCGAAAGCCGCCGCCGAGCCCTCCGACGGAGGGCGGAGACGCATCAGCGTCGCCGCGGAACCAATGGATCACCGGCCGGGAGCGCCGGGACGCGGGCCTTGCGGGGCCCGCGTCCCGGACCGCGCCGCCGGACGGCCAGCGCTGGAGAAGACCCGTGAATTACATGATGTCCTGGGCCTCGGCCCACCCTGCAAGCGAGCCCCGCCGTTCGGCCGGCGGCATGCCAACGACGCTGGATGCCATTCCGATGCGGCTGACCGAACGGCGCTACGACGACGGCGACACCATCTTCCTGCGCGGCGACCCGGGCGACAGCATCATGGTCGTCCTGTCCGGCCGCGTGGCGCTGCGCCTGATCTCGCGCCAGGGGCGGGAGATCCTGCTCGGCATCCTCGGCGCCGGGGAGATGTTCGGCGAGGTCTCGGCGCTGGACGGCCGCGGGCGCAGCGCCGATGCGGTGGCGCTGGGCGAATGCCGGCTGCGGATCATCGACGGGCGCGACCTGCGGCGCATGCTGAAGCAGTCGCCCGAGGCCTGCCTGCAGATGATGGAGCTGCTGACCACCCGGCTGCGCCGGACCAGCGACCAGCTCGAGGGCGTGGCGCTGCTGAACCTGCCGGCGCGGCTGGCCCGGCTGCTGCTGACCCTGAGCGAAGCGGAGGTCGGCCGGACGGCGCCGGGGCGCGCCGTGCGCCTGCCGCGGACCCTGTCGCAGCGCGACCTCGGCCTCCTGATCGGGGCCAGCCGGTCGAAGGTCAATGTCCAGATCGGCCGCTGGATCGGCGAAGGCATCCTGGGCCGCGAAGGCAGCACCCTGGTGCTGCAGGACCGCGACCGCCTGGCGGATATCGCCGAGACGGAGGAGATCTGAGAGACCATTTGGAAATGCTACTGGCGCGGCCGTCTGACGGCGGTTTCTCCGCTTCCGGTGCTCACGGACCAGTATCCGCTGCGCTCCGGTTTTCGAAACCACCGCCAGCCGACTCACGCCAGCGCATTTCCAAATGGTCTCTAAGCCGTCCCTTCCCCCGCTACTTCAGGGTTATCACCACCGCGTCGCCGCCGAGGCTGAGCATCAGGCCGGTGCGCTTGGTCTTCAGGCGCATCACCACGCCCTTGTCGTTCTTCAGCCACAGCGCGCCGCCGCTCTCCTCGCCGATGGCGAAGCCGTAGCGGCCCTGGACGTAGGCGCCTTCGAAGTCGTCGGCCTTGGCCAGGTCGTAGACCTCGCCGGTGGCCTCGACCGTCGACACGCCGATGCCGCCGACCCCCAGCCCCGACACGGTGAACGGGTAAGACTTGCCCTGGAACCGGAGGGTGCCGCTGCCAGTCTCGCCGCTGCCGATGAAGGCGGCCTGGATCTGGTGCATCTCGACGGTGCCGGCCGGAGTCTGGTTCTTGACCGTCTCGGTGGTGGTGCCGGTGCCCTGGTTCGAGCACGCGGCCAGCGCCAGGAGCGCGGCAGCGAGGACGATCCGGGAGCGGTGAGTTCTGAAGAAACCGAGTGCCATATCGTTCCCCCTTTTTTATATCGCGTTCTGAATTCTCGGCTTGGCGCCGCTCGCGGTCTGATGATCCGAAAACTTCTTGCGATCTGTCTATATTCTGGGCAGAAAAATGCAGAACGTTCAATGATTTTAAAGCGATGACTGGCGAACCCCGAACATACGATACTATGAGATTGGAATTTATTCCGGAGCAGAATCGAATTCATTTTGGTAAAATTCAGTTCTCGCCATGCCTTCCCTGGCAAGGTGTTGATGACATGGGAGGAACGGACGGCCATGATGCGCCAGGGAATGCTTCCGGGACGGATGCTTGGCGCCGAGTGGATTTGAGTTGAACGCCACAGAACGATCGGGCGCGCCTCGCCTGATGCAATGCCATGAATGCGGCCTGGGCCACGCCGTGCCGGTGCTGCCGGACGGCACCGCCGCACGCTGCGTGCGCTGCGGCGCCACCCTGCACCGGTTCCGCGCCAGCTCGCTCGACCACGCCTTCGCCTATGCCTGCGCCGGGCTGGTGCTGTTCCTGATGGCGAACTTCCTGCCCTTCCTCTCGCTCGAGATCTCCGGCCGGGTGCAGAGCGCCAGCCTGGTGACCGGTGTCTTCACCCTCTACCAGCAGGGGCTGTGGGAGTTGGCGCTGGTGGTGGCGCTGACCATGTTCGTCGCCCCCGGCCTGCGGCTCGGCACGCTGTTCCTGGTGCTGGGCGGCCTGCGCCTGAGGCGGCCACCGCGCTGGCTGCCGCGGCTGTACCGCTGGGCCGACCTGCTGGGCCCCTGGGCGATGATCGAGGTCTATCTCCTCGGCGTCTTCGTCGCCTATGTGAAGCTGATCGATCTCGCCACCGTCGTCGTCGGGCCCGGCCTCTATTCCGTCGGCGGGCTGATGCTGGCGATCATCGCCGCCGGCACCAGCCTGGACACCGAGACGGTGTGGCGGGCGTTCGAACGCCGCGGCCTGGTGCCGACCCCGCCGGCGGCCGATCCGCGCCGGCCGACCTGCCTGTGCCATGGCTGCGGCCTGGTCTCGAACCTGCCGCCCGGCGGCCATGGCGAGTGCCCGCGCTGCGGCGCCGCGCTGCACCGCCGCCGGAAGGAGAGCCTGACCCGCACCTGGGCGCTGGTGGTGACCGCGATCATCCTCTACATCCCGGCCAACCTGCTGCCGGTGATGACGGTGATCTCGCTCGGCAGCGGGGCGCCGGACACGATCATGAGCGGGGTGATCGAGCTGGCCGATTCCGGCATGTGGCCGCTGGCGGCGCTGGTGTTCTTCGCCTCGATCACCGTGCCGGTGCTGAAGCTGGCCGGGCTGATCTATCTGCTGGTCACGACCCAGCGCGGCAAGACGGGGCAGCTGCGCAACCGCACCGTGATCTACCGCATCGTCGAGGCGGTCGGCCGGTGGTCGATGATCGACATCTTCATGATCTCGATCCTGGTGGCGCTGGTTCAGCTCGGCGAGCTGGCGACGATCGAGCCCGGGGTCGGGGCCGTGTGCTTCGCCGCCGTGGTGATCACGACCATGATCGCGGCGATGGGCTTCGATCCGCGCCTGATGTGGGATGCAGCGGGGGAAAACCGTGACTGAGACCGCTGATCATTCCGGGCCGGCGCCGGCCGCGCCGCGCATCGACCGCAAGCGCCGGTTGTCGCCGATCTGGCTGGTGCCGATCGTGGCGGCGCTGGTCGGCGTCTACCTCGCCTGGATCACCTTCTCCGAGAAGGGGCCGACCATCACCATCAGCTTCCAGACCGCGGACGGGCTGGAGGCCGGCAAGACCCTGATCAAGCACAAGGAGGTGGTGTTCGGCACGGTCAAGAGCCTCGCTTTGTCCGAGGATCTGAGCCATGTCGAGGTCACCGCCGAGATGACCAAGGAGGCGGCACCGCATCTGCGCCAGGGCACCCGCTTCTGGGTGGTGCGGCCGCGGCTGTCGGCCAGCGGCGGGCTGACCGGCTTCTCCACCATCGTCTCCGGCGCGTTCATCGAGCTCGACCCCGGCCAGGGCGCCAGCGAGCGTGCCTACACCGGGCTGGAGGACCCGCCGGTGGTGCGGGCCGACATGCCCGGCACCGAGTTCCTGCTGACCGCCGACCGGATCGGCTCGGTCGGCGCCGGGTCGCCGATCTATTTCCGCGACGTCCAGGTCGGCCAGGTGATGGGCTTCGACTCCACGAATCTGGAGGCCGGGGTGACGATCCACGCCTTCATCCGCGCTCCCTATGACCGCCAGGTCTATCCCGCCACCCGGTTCTGGAACGCCGCCGGCATCTCGCTGACCACCGGGCCGCAGGGCCTGAAGCTGCAGCTCGAATCGATCCAGGCGGTGCTGGCCGGCGGCGTCGCCTTCGACACCCCCGCCACCGCCCGCACCGGCGAGCCCGCCAAGGCGGGCACCACCTTCCCGCTGTACAAGGACCAGACCAGCGTCGAGGAGGCGCAGTACACGATCCGCCTGCCCTATCTGGTCTATTTCGACGGCTCGGTCGGCGGCCTGGCGCCCGGCGCCGCGGTCGAATGGCGCGGCATCAAGGTCGGCCAGGTCACCGATGTCCGGCTGCAATACGACGTCGCCCAGGACCGGATGCGGATCCCGGTGGTGATCGAGCTGGAGCCGCAGCGAATCGAGCTGGTCGGCACCGACCCGGGCTTCGGCGCCGGCAACGCCATCGCCGACTTCGTCCGGCGCGGGCTGCGGGCGCAGTTGAAGACCGGCAACCTGATCACCGGCCAGATGGTGGTGACGCTCGACCTCTATCCCGACGCCGCCCCGGCGGAGCTGGGCATGGGCGACCGCTATCCGGTGATCCCGAGCGTGCCGGGGCAGCTGGACAGCGCCATGCGCTCGATCAACGGCATCCTCGACAAGGTCTCGGCGCTGCCGCTCGACCAGCTGATCCAGCAGGCCAACGCCACGCTGAAATCCTTCGAGACCCTCGCGGCCGCGCCGGAGATCACGGATTCGCTGCGCTCGCTGGCCGGCACCCTGGCCTCGACCCAGCAGCTGCTGAGCCAGGCCAACACCGATCTCGGCCCGGTGATCGAGAAGCTGCCGCCGCTGCTGGACGCGGCGCAGCAGGCGGTGCGGCGGCTGAACGGCACGCTCGGCTCGATCACCCAGGGCTACGGCGCGGATTCGACCTTCAAGCGCGACCTGACCCGGCTGATGAGCCAGGTCGACGACACGCTGCGCTCGGTCCGCGTCCTGACCGACTATCTCGAGCAGCACCCCGAGGCGCTGATCCGGGGCAAGACCGAAGGGTTCAACTGATGATCCTGTCCCGCCGCGCCGCCCTCGCCATCCTGCTGGCCGGGACGGCCGCCTGCTCCTCGACGCCGCCCAAGGTCTACACCCTGGTGACGGTGCCGGGTGCCTCGGTCGGGGGGCGGCCGGTGACGGCCTCGGTGGCGCTGGTCGACATCCCGAAATATCTCGACCGGCCGCAGATCGTCCGCCGCTCGGGCGTGGTCCAGCTCGGCGTCGACGAGTTCGAGCGCTGGGGCGAGCCGCTGGCCAACATGGTGCAGCGGGTGCTGGCCGACGACCTGACGGCGCGGCTGCCGGCCGGCTCGGTCGTCACCACCAGCCGGACGCTGTCCGGCGACGAGGCCCAGACGGTGGAGCTGGCGCTCGGCCGCTTCGACCCGGACGCCGACGGCACCGTGGTGCTGGAGGCGCAATGGCGGGTGCGGCGCAAGGCCGGCGGCCGAGCCAAGACCGAGACCGCCCGCATCACCCGCCGCCCGGCCGACGACAGCATCGCCGCCGAGGTCCGGGCGATGAGCGACGCGCTGGGCGAACTCGCCGACCGCATCGCCCAGGGGATGCGTTAGCGGCCGACCAGCCGCTGCAGGTGCTCCGGGTAGCGGGCGCCCTGCACCGCGATGCCGGAGAGGGCGTCGTCGATGTCGCGCAGCTCGTCGGCGGTCAGCTCGACCGCGGCGGCGCCGACATTCTCCTCCAGCCGGTGCGGCTTGGTGGTGCCGGGGATCGGCACGATCCAGGGCTTCTGCGCCAGCAGCCAGGCGAGCGCGATCTGGGCCGAGGTCACCCGCTTGCGGGCGGCGATGGCGCCGAGCAGGTCGACCAGGGCCTGGTTGGCCTTGCGCGCCTCGGCCGAGAAGCGCGGCACGATGTTGCGGAAGTCGCCGCTGTCGAAGGTGGTGCTGTCGCTGATCGCGCCGGTCAGGAAGCCCTTGCCCAGCGGGCTGAACGGAACCAGGCCGATGCCGAGCTCCTCCAGCACCGGCAGCACCTCCGCCTCCGGCTCGCGCCACCACAGCGAGTACTCACTCTGCAGCGCCGCGACCGGCTGCACCGCATGGGCGCGCCGGATGGTCTGCGCCCCGGCCTCGGACAGGCCGAAATGGCGGACCTTGCCCTCCCGGATCAGGTCCTTGACCGCCCCGGCGACATCCTCGATCGGCACATTCGGATCGACGCGGTGCTGGTAGAACAGGTCGATGACATCGGTGCGGAGCCGCTTCAGCGAAGCCTCCGCGACCTCGCGGATATGCTCCGGCCGGCTGTTCAGGCCGCGCTGCGCGCGGTTGTCCGGATCGATGTCGAAGCCGAATTTGGTGGCGATCACCACCTGGTCACGGACCGGGGCCAGCGCCTCGCCGACCAGCTCCTCATTGGTGAAGGGGCCATAGACTTCCGCGGTGTCGAAGAAGGTGACGCCGAGGTCGACGGCCTTGCGGATCAGCGCGATCCCCGCCGCCGTCTCGACCGCCGGGCCGTAGCCGAAGCTGAGCCCCATGCAGCCGAGCCCGAGGGCCGACACTTCGAGGCCGCCGCGGCCCAGTTTACGCTTCTGCATGTCTTTCTCCATTGAATGGGCCCGCTGCCGGTCAGATGTCCTGCCGGGTCGGCCGGAACAGGATCTCGTTGATGTCGACGTCGTCCGGCTGGCTCATGGCGAAGGCCACCATGTTGGCGAAGGAGTCGGCGGGGATGGCGACGCTCTCGTAGAACGAGCGAATGCCCTCGGCGACGTCCGGCTCGGTGATGCTGTCGACCAGCTCGGAGGCGACCGCGCCCGGCGAGATCACGGTGGTCCGGATGTCGTAAGGCTTGACCTCCTGCCGCAGCCCCTCGGAGATCACCCGCACCGCCGTCTTGGTCGCGGCGTACACGGCGCTGCCGGGGCGCACCTTGTGGCCGGCGACCGACGAGACGTTGATGATGTGGCCGCTGCGCTGCGCCTTCATGTGCGGCAGCGCGGCGGCGATGCCGTAGAGCACCCCCTTGAGGTTCACATCGATCATGCGCTCCCAGTCCTGCACCTTGCCGCGTTCGAGCGGCGAGTGCGGCATCAGCCCGGCATTGTTGACGATCACGTCGATCCGCCCGTGCAGCTGCACCGCCCGGTCCACGAGATGCTGGACCTGCTCGAACTTGGTGACGTCGGTCTGCACGGCGGCGTCACCGCCCAGCGCAAGCGCCTCCGCCAGCGCCTGCAGCCGCTCCAGCCGCCGCGCGCCGAGCACCAGCCTGGCGCCGTCACGGGCAAGGCGGCGGGCCGTGGCTTCCCCCAGCCCGCTGCTGGCCCCGGTGATGACGACCACCTTGCCTGCGATGCCTTCTGTCATCGGTGTCTCTCCAGTGCGCCGCTCCGAGGGCTCCGCTCTCGACTGATCGGGAATCTGGTGAACGCAGCGGCATGCGATTAGATGGTAGAATTGGCATGGACCTATGAAGGGTGCTCATGAATGCCGCGCGAGAACCTGAATGACCTCCTCGCCTTCCTGGCGGTCGCGCGCGAGCGCAGCTTCACCCGGGCCGCGGCGCAGCTCGGCGTGTCGCAGTCGGCGCTGAGCCACACCATCCGCGGGCTGGAGGAACGGCTCGGCCTGCGGCTGCTGACCCGGACCACGCGCAGCGTCGCCCCGACCGAGGCGGGCGAGCGCCTGATCCTGAGCATCGGCCCGCGCTTCGAGGAGATCGAGGCCGAGCTGGCGGCGCTGAGCGCGCTGCGCGACAAGCCGGCCGGCACCGTGCGCATCACTGCGGGCGAGCATTCGGCCGACACGATCCTGTGGCCGGCGGTGGCGAAGCTGCTGCCGGACTATCCGGACATCCGGGTCGAGATCATCGTCGACTATACCCTCACCGACATCGTCGCGGAGCGCTACGACGCCGGCGTGCGCCTCGGCGAGCAGGTGGCGAAGGATATGATCGCGGTGCGCATCGGCCCGGACATGCGCATGGCGGTGGTCGGTTCGCCGGCCTATTTCGCGCGGCGGCCGCCGCCACGGACGCCGCAAGAGCTGACGGCCCACAACTGCATCAATATGCGCCTTCCCACCTATGGCGGGCTGTATGCCTGGGAGTTCGAGCGCGACGGGCGCGAGCTGAAGGTGCGGGTCGAAGGGCAACTGGTGTTCAATACCGGCGCCCTGCGGCTGAACGCTGTGCTGGACGGGCTCGGCCTGGCCTATATGCCGGAGGACCAGGTGCGGGAGCACGTCGCGGCGGGGCGGCTGGTCCATGTGCTGGAGGAGTGGTGCGCGCCCTTCCCCGGCTATCACCTGTATTATACGAGCCGCCGGCAATGCTCCCCGGCCCTGTCCCTGCTGATCGACGCGCTGCGCTATCGGGGGTAGCCACGCCCCCATTGATGAGCCCGATCGATAGCTCCTTGCGGTTTCCGGCCCCTAATCGCCAGCCGCCGCCCCGCCCATCTCCGGGACGACCGAACGTCCGAAGAAGGGTGACCGATGAAGCTGTTCGCCGCCACGCTCGCCATGCTGTCCCTGGCCGCCTCGGCCCAGGCGGAGCAGCGGAAACCGGCCCCCCGCGTAGCCCCGGCCGATGTCCGGGCCGTCGCCCCGGCCCTGGCCGACTATACCGACGAGATCCTGTTCGCGGATCTCTGGGCGCGGCCCGATCTCGCCCCCCGCGACCGCAGCATCGTCACCGTCGCGGCGCTGGTCGCCGGCGGCCACACCCGCCAGATGACGGGCCATTTCAACCGGGCGCTGACCAACGGGATGACGCCGCGCGAGATCACCGGGATCATCACCCATCTGGCGTTCTATTCCGGCTGGCCGAACGCGATGTCGGCGGTCGGCGTCGCCAAGGAGGTGTTCGACAAGCGCGGCATCGGGCCCGACCAGCTTACACCGCCTTCGGACGAGCCGCTGCCGATCGACGAGGCCGCGGAAGCGCGGCGCGCCGCCGCCGTCGAGGCCATGGCCGGCGCCGTCGCCCCGGCCCTCGCCGGATACACCAACGGCGTCCTGTTCGGCGACCTGTGGCGGCGCGACGACCTGACGCCGCGGGACCGCAGCCTGGCGACGATCGCCGCCCTGATCGCGGCCGGCCAGGCCGAGCAGCTGACCTTCCACCTGAACCGGGGGATGGACAACGGCTTGACCCGGGCGCAGTTGTCTGAGGTCATCACCCATCTCGCCTTCTATGCCGGCTGGCCCAGGGCGATGTCCGCGATCCCGGTCGCCAAATCGGTGTTCGAGGCGCGCGGGCTGCCGCCGGGCGAGGGTCCCGAGACGCAAGGGAGCACGACATTGGACATCGTTCGCCACGATTCGACCCCCGCCCAGCCCGGCCCGGCGGAGTATTTCACCGGCACGGTCCGGATCGCCTCCCGCTTCCAGCGCACCGATCCGGCGCGGGTCGGCGGCGCCATCGTCAGCTTCGAGCCCGGCGCCCGCACCGCCTGGCACACCCATCCGCTGGGCCAGACGCTGATCGTCACCGCCGGCCAGGGCTGGATCCAGCGCGAGGGCGGGCCGGTCGAGGAGATCCGCCCCGGCGACGTGGTCTGGATCCCGCCGGGCGAGAAGCACTGGCACGGCGCCACCGCGACCACGGCCATGACCCATGTCGCCGTCTCGGAGTCGTTGAACGGCAAGAGCGTCGACTGGCTGGAGCACGTGACCGACGCGCAGTACGGGGCCCGGTGATCGCCGCAACGGCGGGCCGGCCGCACTGATCCAGAAGGAACATCGGTTATAGACAGCTTGGGGAGCGGACGCCTCGTCGCGTCCCGCTCCCTTTGCCGTTCCGGAGCACCAGGAACTGCCACGACGCGACTCCCGTTCACCACGACAGAAGCCACTGTCGGGAGGGTGGGCAATGCCCGCACAGGCACTTCGGTCGCGTCGGCAAATCCACGACAACCCGCCCGGACCGCGACGCCAGCCGCGCCACCTCTACGCCATTCCGGCCGGGCCCGAGGCGATCCCGCCCGCCTTCCTGAGCGCCATTCTTCCGCATGTCGCGCGGATGGGGTTCGGCCACGTCATGATCGCGGCGTCACCGGAGTCCTGGGGGTCGTCCGGGCTGGATGCCGTCGTCGCGGCCTGCCGCGGCCATGGGCTCGGCGTCGTCCTCGACCTGGCGGGCCGGATCGTGCCTGCGGGCGCGGGAGGCCGGCAGGCCCCGCCGGACGATGAGCCGCCGGACCCGCGTCGGGCGCCGGACCGCGGGGACGTGGTGCTGCGCAAGGATGCCGGGCTGGCGCGCGCGCTGGCGGCCCTGGTGAAGGCCGGCATCGGCGGCTTCGTCTGCGGCGTTTCCGATGCGGCCGAGGCGCGGCAATGGGCGGGCGTCATCACCCGCACCCGCCAGGAGACCGCCGACATCTGGTTCGGCGCCTGGGGCGACCCGGCGGCGGACCAGATCCTGCTGCGGGACAGCGGCTTCGATGCCACTCTCTCCGCCGCCGGGCTGCTCGACAGCTGGAGGCGGTCGCCGCCCGATCTGGCGGCGCCGGTCTTGCCGGCCATCACCACCCCCGAGCCGGCCGCGGGGCCGCGCCTGGCGGCCGTCGTCCGGCACCCGGCGCTGCTGCGCCGCGCCTATCGGCGGTCGCTGCGGCTGGCCGCCGCCGCGGGCGACGGGCTGCTGCTGCCGATGGGCTTCGAGCTCGCCGCCCGCGAGACCCCGATCGGCACGGCCGAAGCGGAGCTGCGCTGGGCCCGCGAGACGGCGCCCTTCGACCTCAGCGAGGAGATCGCGGTCACGATCGCGGCGCTGGGCCGGCCGGACGGCAAGGCTGCCGCGCTGCGCCGCCTGACCGGCCCGGAGGCCACGGTGGTCGCTTTGCTGCGCACCGCGGCCGGCGCGGCGCCGGACCGGGCCGAGCTGATCCTGGCCAACACCGACCTGCACCGCCCCGCCACGCTGCAGCCGGCGCCGGTGCTGCGTGGCGTCGGCGGCGAGTTCGGTCCATTCACCGACAAGCTGGGCCCGGACAAGCTGGGTGGGGCGCCGGCCGGGCTGGACGGCCCGGTCACCCTCGACGCCGGCGAGACCCGGGTGCTGGAGGCGCCGCGCGCGGCGCCGGTCGCCGCCGCCCCGTCGCGCGTCGCCGAGCTGGACCTGGGTCGCGCGGTGCGTGCGCCGCGGGTGGCGATCGAGGCGGTCTCCCCCTCCCCCGGCCAGCCCCGCTTCCCGGTCAGGCGCACTGCCGGTGAAAGCGTCCGGGTCGAGGCCGATGTGATCACCGACGGCCACGAGATCACCGCCGTCGCCCTGCTGTGGCGGCCGGAGGACGAGCCCAGTTGGCGCGAGCAGCGCATGGCGCCGGCCGGCAACGACCGCTGGGCGGGCGAGTTCCCGCTGGAGCGGATCGGGCGCTACCTGTTCGCCGTCGAGGCCTGGCGCGATGTGTTCGGCACCTTCCTGTCAGATTTGCGCAAGAAGCAGCTGGCCGGGCTGGACCTGACCGTCGAGATCGAGGAAGGCCGGCTGCTGGTCGAGCGGGCGCGCGACGCCGCCCGCGGCAAGATCCGGGCCGAGCTGGAGGCGCTCGGCTTCGCCGAGGCCGCGCCGGCGGAGCGGCTGGCGCAGCTGCAGGCGCCGGAGACGGCGGCGCTGATGGCCAAGGCCGACCGGCGGCCCTTCGCGATCCGCCAGGATCCGCCGCAGGCGGTGGATGCCGAGCGTCGCGCCGCCGGCTTCGCCAGCTGGTACGAGCTGTTCCCGCGGTCGCAGAGCGGCGACCCCAGCCGGCACGGCACCTTCGACGACGTGATCCCGCGGCTGCCGGCGATCCGCGCCATGGGCTTCGACGTGCTGTACCTGCTGCCGATCCACCCGATCGGCCGGAAGAACCGCAAGGGCCGCAACAACAGCCTGACCCCCGGACCGGACGACCCCGGCAGCCCCTACGCCATCGGCTCCGACGAGGGCGGCCATGACGCGATCCACCCCGAGCTCGGCACCATCGAGGATTTCCACCGGCTGCGCGACGCGGCGGCGGAGCACGGGCTGGAGCTGGCGCTGGACTTCGCCATCCAATGCGCCCCCGACCACCCCTGGCTGCGCGACCATCCCGGCTGGTTCGGCTGGCGGCCGGACGGGACCATCCGCTACGCCGAGAACCCGCCGAAGAAGTACGAGGACATCGTCAATGTCGAGTTCTATGCCGAGGCGGCGCTGCCGGAGCTGTGGCGGACTCTGCGCGACATCGTCGCCTTCTGGGTCGGCGAGGGCGTGCGGCTGTTCCGGGTCGACAACCCGCACACCAAGCCCTTCCCGTTCTGGGAGTGGCTGATCGCCGACATCCGCAGCCGCGACCCGGGCGTGGTCTTCCTGGCCGAGGCGTTCACCCGGCCGAAGGTGATGTACCGGCTGGCCAAGATCGGCTTCTCGCAGTCCTACACCTACTTCACCTGGCGCAACAGCAAGGCGGATCTGACCAGCTACCTGACCGAGCTGACCACCACCGCGCCGAAAGACTTCTTCCGGCCGCACTTCTTCGTCAACACGCCGGACATCAACCCCCAGTTCCTGCAGACCAGCGGCCGCCCGGGCTTCCTCATTCGCGCCGCGCTGGCGACCACGCTGTCCGGCCTGTGGGGCATGTATAACGGCTTCGAGCTGTGCGAGGCGCAGGCCGTCCCGGGCAAGGAGGAGTATCTCGACAGCGAGAAGTACCAGCTGCGCGCCTGGGACCTGGACCGGCCCGGCAACATCATCGCCGAGATCACCCGGCTGAACCGGATCCGCCACGCCAACCCGGCGCTGCAGACCCATCTGGGCCTGACCTTCTACAACGCCTTCAACGACAGCATCCTCTACTACGGCAAGGCGACGCCGGACCGCGGCAACGTCCTGCTGATCGCGGTCAATCTCGACCCGCACCGGCCGCAGGAGGCCGATATCGAGATCCCCCTGTGGGAATGGGGCCTGCCGGACGACGGCGCCCTGGCGGCCGAGGACCTGATGACCGGCCGCGAGTTCACCTGGCACGGCAAGATCCAGCACATCCGCCTCGACCCTGCCCTTCCCTTCGCGATCTGGCGCGTCCGACCGGCGCAGGAGGTATGACATGCTCAAGCGCTCCCCCGCCCCCGGCTTCGAGGACCCGACCTGGTACAAGGACGCGGTCATCTACCAGCTGCATGTGAAGTCGTTCTTCGATGCCAACGACGACGGGATCGGCGACTTCAAGGGGCTGGTCTCGAAGCTCGACTACATCGCCAGCCTGGGCGTCGACACGCTGTGGCTGCTGCCCTTCTACCCCTCGCCCCGGCGCGACGACGGCTACGACATCGCCGCCTACACCGAGGTGCATCCGGATTACGGCACCATGGCCGATGCGCGGCGCTTCATCGCCGAGGCGCACCGCCGCGGCCTGCGCGTGATCACCGAGGTGGTGATCAACCACACCTCGGACCAGCACCCCTGGTTCCAGCGGGCGCGGCGGGCCAAGCCCGGCTCGGCGGCGCGGAACTTCTACGTCTGGTCCGACACCGACCAGGCCTATGCCGGCACCCGGGTGATCTTCTGCGACACCGAGATGTCGAACTGGACTTGGGATCCCGTGGCCGGCGCCTATTTCTGGCACCGTTTCTATTCGCACCAGCCGGATCTGAACTTCGACAACCCGCGGGTGCTGGCGTCGGTGCTGCGGGTGATGCGGTTCTGGCTCGACCTCGGCGTCGACGGGCTGCGCCTCGACGCCATCCCCTACCTGATCGAGCGCGAGGGCACCTCGAACGAGAACCTGCCCGAGACTCACGCGGTGCTGAAGCAGATCCGGGCCTATCTCGACGCGCATTACCCCGGCCGCATGCTGCTGGCCGAGGCCAACCAGTGGCCGGAGGACACGCAGGAGTATTTCGGCCGCGGCGACGAATGCCACATGGCGTTCCACTTCCCGCTGATGCCGCGGATGTACATGGCGATCGCGCGCGAGGACCGGTTCCCGATCACCGACATCCTGCGCCAGACGCCGGAAATCCCGGAGACGTGCCAATGGGCGATCTTCCTGCGCAACCATGACGAGCTGACGCTCGAGATGGTGACCGACAGCGAGCGCGACTATCTGTGGGAAACCTACGCCGCCGACCGGCGCGCCCGGATCAATCTCGGCATCCGCCGCCGGCTGGCGCCGCTGCTTGAGCGCGACCGCCGGCGCATGGAGCTGATGAACAGCCTGCTGCTGTCGATGCCGGGGACGCCGGTGCTGTACTACGGCGACGAGATCGGCATGGGCGACAACATCCATCTCGGCGACCGCGACGGCGTGCGCACGCCGATGCAATGGTCGCCCGACCGCAACGGCGGCTTCTCCCGCGCCGATCCGGAGAAGCTGGTGCTGCCGGCGATCATGGATGCCCTCTACGGCTTTCCAGCCGTGAACGTCGAATCCCAGTCCCGCGACCCGCATTCGCTCTTGAACTGGACCCGCCGAATGCTGGCGCTGCGCCGCCGGCACCGCGCCTTCGGCCGCGGCACGCTGCGCTTCCTTTATCCCGGCAACCGCAAGATCCTGGCCTATCTGCGCAGCTTCGAGGACGAGACCATCCTGTGCGTCGCCAACCTGTCGCGCGCGCCGCAGGCGGTGGAGCTCAACCTCGCCGATTTCGAGGGCCGCTCGCCGGTCGAGATGACCGGCGACACAGTGTTCCCGCCGATCGGCCAGTTGACCTATCTGCTGACCCTGCCGCCCTATGGCTTCTACTGGTTCCATCTGCACGCCGATGCCGAAGCGCCGCGCTGGCACCAGGAACCGCCGGAGCAGATGCCGGAATTCGTCACCCTGGTGCTGCGCGACGGCTTGGCCGACGTGCTGTCGCCGGCGTCGCGGCAGATCCTGGAGGGCGAGAGCCTGCCGGCCTATCTGCCGAAGCGCCGCTGGTTCGCGGCCAAGGACCGGCGCATCGACACGGTCCGCATCGCCAAGGCGACGCCGCTGCCCGGGACCGAGCTGATGCTGGCCCAGGTGGAGGCGACCGCCGGCGGCACCACGGATTGCTACCAGGTGCCGCTCGGCATCGCCTGGGAAGACAACGGGCTGCCGGCGCTGCAGCAGCAGCTGGCTGTCGCCCGGGTCCGGCGCGGCCGCCGCGTCGGCTTCCTGACCGACGCCTTCTCGCTGCGCGACCTGCCGCTGGCCCTGATCGACGGGCTGCGGACCGGCCGCACGCTGCCGACCGAGGACGGTGAGATCCGGTTCCGGCCGACGACGCGGATGGAGGGGTTCGAGCTGCCGCCGGATATCGAGATCCAGTGGCTGGCGGCCGAGCAGTCGAACAGCTCGCTGGTGCTCGGCGACAAGCTGGTGCTGAAGGTGATCCGGCGGATTCGCCCCGGCATCCATCCCGAAGCCGAGATGGGCCGCCACCTGACCGAGCATGGCGCCACCAACATCGCGCCACTGTTCGGCGAGGTGGTGCGGATCGGTGCCGACGGCGAGCCGCGGACCCTGGCGATCGTCCAGGGCTTCGTCCGCAACCAGGGCGACGGCTGGAGCTGGAGCCTGGACAACCTGCGCCGGACGGTCGACGAGATGACCCTGGCCGAAGGCGGCGCGGACAGCGAGGGCTTCGCCGACGAGGCCGGCTTCGCCGCGGCGATCGGCCGGCGGCTCGCCGAGATCCACACCGTGCTGGCCCAGCCCTCCGACGATCCGGCCTTTGCGCCCGAGCCGGCGGATGCCGCAGCGGTCCGCGGCTGGATCGAGGAGGCGCGGGTCGAGATCGACGGCGCGATCGCCACGGTCGCCGCGCTGCGCGACTGGCCGGATGCCGCGACCGAGGTGGCGGCGAAGCGGCTGCTGGCCGGCCAGGACGGGCTGGCCCGGCTGGTCGAGCGTCTGGCCGCCGCCGGGCGGGGGTCGCTGCAGACCCGGGTCCATGGCGACTTCCATCTCGGCCAGGTGCTGGTGGCGCAGGGCGACGCCTATCTGATCGATTTCGAGGGCGAGCCGACCCGGCCGATCGCCGAGCGCCGGCACAAATCGAGCCCGCTGCGCGACGTCGCCGGCCTGCTGCGGTCGATCGACTACGCCGCGGCGACGGCCGACGACGCCACGCACGACTCCATCCCCGAGGCGATGCGGGAACAGCGCTCCGCCCTGCTGCAGCGGTATCGCGCCGAGGCGTCGCAGGCCTTCCTCGCCGCCTATCGCGAGGTCGCCCGGGCCGCACCGCATCCCTGGGCGACGCCGGAGGCGGAGGCGGCGCTGATCGCCCTGTTCTCGCTGCAGAAGGCGGCCTACGAGATCCGCTACGAGGCGGCCAATCGCCCCGGCTGGATCGGCCTGCCGATCCGCGGCCTGGCCGCCCTTCTCGACCAGCTCGCCGTCGAAGCGAAGGTTCTGACCCATGCCTGATGTCGCATTGCCGACCGGCCTCGATTCCGCCGCCCTGGACGCGATCGCGGCGGGGCGCCATGGCGATCCCTTCGCGGTGCTCGGCCCCCATCCGACCGGGGACGGCACCGCCGCGGTCCGCGCCTGCCTGCCGAACGCCGTCGGGGTCGAGGCGGTGGCACGGGCGGACGGGCGCCGCCTGGCGACACTGAAGTTGATCCACCCGGCCGGGGTGTTCGCCGGCTTGCTGCGGGAGGACGAGCCCTATCTGCTGCGCGTCACCTGGCCGGGCGGCGCGGTGCTGGAGACCGAGGACCCCTATGGCTTCGGGGTGCTGCTGGCGGATACCGACCTGCGCGCCCTGGCCGCGGGCGATCCCGAGGCGGTGCGGCGCTGCCTGGGCAGCCGGGTGGTGACGATCGACGGGGTCGAGGGCACCCGCTTCGCCGTGTGGGCGCCGAATGCCAGCCGCGCCTCGGTGGTCGGCGAGTTCAACAGCTGGGACGGACGGCGCCACCCGATGCGGCTGCGCCATCACGGCGGGGTGTGGGAGATGTTCATTCCCCGCGTCGCCGACGGTGATCTCTACAAGTTCGAGCTCGTCGACCGGAACGGCCATGCGCTGCCGCAGCGGGCCGACCCGCTGGCGCGCGAGACCGAGCCGCCGCCGCGCACCGCCTCGGTGGTGCCGCTGCCCCTGCCCTTCCGCTGGACCGACGGCGAGTGGATGCAGGGCCGGGCGGAGCGGCAGACCGCCTCGGCCCCGGTCTCGATCTACGAGCTGCATGCCGGCTCCTGGCTGCATGGCGAGGACGGACGGCCGCTCGGCTGGGACGGGCTGGCGGAACGGCTGGTGCCCTATGTCGCCGGCATGGGCTTCACCCATCTCGAGCTGATGCCGATCACCGAGCACCCGTTCACCGGCAGCTGGGGCTACCAGCCGCTCGGCCTGTTCGCCCCGACCGCCCGCTTCGGGCCGCCGGAGGCCTTCGCCCGTTTCGTCGATGCCTGTCATCGGGCGGGGATCGGCGTGCTGCTGGACTGGGTGCCGGCGCATTTCCCCGGCGACGCCCACGGGCTGCACCGCTTCGACGGCACCGCCCTTTACGAGCACGAGGATGAGCGCGAAGGCTTCCACCGCGACTGGAACACCTGGATCTACAATCTCGGCCGCACCGAGGTGGTCGCCTTCCTGCTGGCCAGCGCGCTGGAATGGCTGGACCGCTACCACATCGACGGGCTGCGGGTGGATGCCGTGGCCTCGCTGCTGTACCGGGACTACAGCCGCAACCCGGGCGACTGGATCCCCAACGCCCATGGCGGGCGCGAGAATCTGGAGGCGATCGCCTTCCTGCGCCGGCTGAACACGCTGGTCGCCGAGCGCCATCCCGGCGCCGTGGTGATCGCCGAGGAATCGACCGCCTGGCCCGGCGTCACCGCGCCGGAATCGGAGGGCGGCCTCGGCTTCTCGTTCAAGTGGAACATGGGCTGGATGCACGACACGCTCGGCTACATGGCGCGCGACCCGATCCACCGCAAACACCACCACAACGCGATGACCTTCGGCCTGCTCTACGCCTTCAGCGAGCGCTTCATGCTGCCGCTGTCGCATGACGAGGTGGTCTACGGCAAAGGCTCGCTGCTGGGCCGCATGCCGGGCGACACCTGGCAGCGCTTCGCCAATCTGCGTGCGTATTTCGGCTTCATGTGGAGCTCACCGGGCAAGAAGCTGCTGTTCATGGGCGGGGAGTTCGGCCAGGAGCGCGAGTGGAACCATGACGCCCAGCTGGACTGGCACCTGCTCGACGACCCGCTGCATCGCGGCCTGCAGCGCCTGGTGCGCGACCTGAACCGGATCTACCGGGCCGAGCCGGCGCTGCACCGGCGCGATGCCGAGCCCGCCGGCTTCGCCTGGACCGTGGCCGACGACGCGGAGGCCAGCGTCTTCGCCTATCTGCGGCTGGGCGCGGAGGGCGACCCGTCGATCCTGGTCGTCTGCAACTTCACCCCGGTGGCGCGGCCGGACTACGGCATCCGGGTACCGCACGCCGGGCAGTGGCGGGAGATCCTGAGCACCGACGCGCGTGTCTATGGCGGCGGCGGCATCGCCGCCGAGAGGCCGGCCGTGGCGATCCCCGAGGCGGAGGGCCGCGACCGGCTGGTGATCTCCCTGCCGCCGCTCTCCACCACCGTGCTGCGCGGAGAGTGAACTCTCTCAGAGCACGAAATCCGCGGCCGCGAGCGGGTGGTCGGAGACGACGTTGACGGCGAAGTCCTGCACCCTGTCGCCGTTGACGTCGGCATAGACCACCTGGGTGCCTCCGGACGTCACCACCCGCAGCTCTGCGCCCGCGCCGGTGAAGGCGCCGGTGCCGAAGCTGAAGGCGGTGTTGCCGTTGGCCGGGTTGCCGTCGGCGTCGATCGCCGACAGGTCGATGCGGTCGCCGGTCGCGAAGTCGGTGATGGTGTCTTTGCCGAGGCCGGAGATCGCGCTGTCGGAGACGGCGGCGTAGACGAAGCGGTCGTTGCCGGCGCCGCCCTTCAGCACGTCGCCCCCGCCGCCACCCCTAAGCACGTCGTTGCCGTCCAGGCCCCACAGCGTGTTGGCGAGAGCATCGCCGGTCAGCGTGTCGGCGAAGGCCGAGCCCAGCACCTGCTCGATGCCCGAGAAGCTGTCGCCCTCGGCGGTACCGGTGGCCAGGCTGACGGAGACCCCGGTCGCCGAGGCGGTGTAGCTGATGGTGTCGATGCCGGCACCGCCGACCAGGGTGTCGGCCCCGGTGCCACCGTCGAGCACATCATTGCCGTCGCCGCCCTCGAGCCGGTCGTTGCCGGCACCGCCGACGAGGTTGTCGTTGCCGGCCTCGCCGAAGGCCTGGTCGTTCTCGCTGCCGCCGTCGACGGAGTCGTTGCCGACGCCGCCATGGATGGTGTCGACGCCGGCGCCGCCGATGAGCCGGTCGTTGCCGATGCCGCCTTCGAGGCTGTCATTGCCGGCCTCCCCGGACAGGGAATCGTCGCCGCCATTGCCGACGAGGGTGTCGGCGCCGTTGCCGCCGCCGAGGATGGTGCGGCCGCCATCGCCGGTCAGATGGTCGTCGAAGCTGGACCCGAACAGGTTCTCGATGCCGGTCAGCCCATCGCCCTGGGCGTCGCCGCCCGAAGCGGTGTGGGCCAGCAGGTCGACCGTCACAGCCGCGGCGGAGCCGCGGTAATCCGCCTGGTCGATGCCGGTGCCGCCGTCCAAGGCATCGGCCCCGGCCCCGCCATGCAGGGCATCGTCGCCAGCGCCGCCGGTGAGGGCGTTCGCCCCGGCCCCGGCGGTCAGCCGGTCCGCCAGCGCCGACCCGACCAGATTGTCGATCCAGAACAGCGTGTCGCCTTGGGCATCGCCGCCGAGGCCGGTGCCGGAGATGAGATCGACCGTGACCCCCGCGGTCGAGGCGGAATAGTCCGCCGTGTCGACGCCGACACCACCGGAGCCTCCGGGGAAATCGCCGTAGAGGCGGTCGGCGCCGGCGCCGCCGACCAGCACGTCATCGCCGGTGTCTGTCAGAAGATCGCTGTCGCCGATGAGAGTGTCGTCGCCGGCGCCGCCGACCAGCCTGTCATCACCCATTTCGCCTGCAAGCACATTCCCGCCACCGTCGCCGATCAGGGTGTCTTCGAAAGCGGAGCCGTCCACGCCTTCAATACCGGAGAGCGTGTCGCCTTCGGCATCGCCGCCATGGCCGGTGCCGAGCGACAGGTCGACCGTCACCGCGACCGCGGAGCCGATGTAGGAGGCGACGTCGAGAACGCCGTCGCCGCCGACCAGATGATCGGCGCCGCCACCCCCGAACAGGCCGTCATTCTCCGCGCCGCCGGTGAGGGTGTTGTCCGCGGCGTTGCCGGTCAGTTGGTCGCGGAAGGCGGAGCCGGTGAGGTTTTCGATGCTCGTCAGCGTGTCGCCCTCGGCGTCGCCGCCGAGGCTGGTGCCGAGCGACATATCGACCCTCACCGCGACCGACGAGGCGGAATAATCCGCCGTGTCGACGCCGACACTGCCGTTCAGCGCGTCGGCGCCGGCCCCTCCCGCCAACACGTCGTTGCCGGCCCCACCGTGCAGGAAATTCGCCGCGCCGTCGCCGGTCAGGGTGTCGGCGAAGGCGGAGCCGGTGGCTCCTTCGATGCTGGTGTAGACGTCGCCCTGGGCATCCCCCTGGTTGATGCCGGTCTGCAGGTTGACGACCACGGCGGCGGAGGCGTTGTCGTAGCGGGCGAGATCGAAGCCGGCGCCACCGTTGAGCTGGTCGGCGCCCGCCCCGCCATAGAGGCTGTCGCCGCCGGCACCGCCGGTGAGCACGTCGTTCGCGACCGAGAAGGAGATCAGGTCCACCGAGGTGCTCGCGCCCAGCCCGCCGGCGTTGAGCGTCACGGTGCCGCCCTGGGCGGTGCCCTGGACCGTGAGGGTCACCGCGCCGGTGATGTTGGCGTCATAGAAATCCTGGCCGATGGTCAGGTTGACGCTGCCGGTGGCCTGGGCGTTGACGACGTTGAAGCCGGTGATCCCGGCATAGCCGGTCAGGGCCAGGACCAGATTGCCGGCGATGCCGAAGCCGAGGATGGCTCCGACCGCCCCGGTCACCGTGTCGGTGGTGTCGAAGAAGGCGAGATTGTTGACGATGGCGAATTCGCCGGCGCCGACCGAGCCGGTCTCGGGCCCGTCGACGGAGAAGGTGTAGTTGGCCATGACGTGCCTCCCTGGGTTGTTGCGCGGCGGCGGCCCTAAAGCACGAAGTCGCCGGCGGTGAGGGGGTGGTCGGAGGTGACGTTGATGGCAAAGTCGGAGACCTTGTCACCATTGACGTCGACATAGACCACTTGGATCTCGCCGGCCGTCACCACCCGCAGTTCCCCGGCATTGCGGGTGTAGTCGCCGGTGCCGAAGGTGAAGGCGGTGTCGCCGTTCGTGGAGTTGCCGTCGGCGTCGATCGCCGACAGGTCGATCTTGTCACCGGTCGAGACGTCCCGGATCGTGTCCTTGCCGAGGCCCGAGGCCGCGCTGTCGGACAGCGCAGTGTAGACGAAACGGTCCGCCCCGGCGCCGCCCTTCAGCGCGTCGCCGCCGCCGCCCCCGGTCAGGACATCCCCGCCACCCATGCCCCACAGGGTGTTGGCGGCGGAGTCGCCGGTCAGCGTGTCGGCGAAGCCCGAGCCCATCACCTGCTCGATGCCGGAGAAGCTGTCGCCCTCTGCCGTGCCCGTGGCGAGGCTGACGATGATTCCGGCGGCGGAGGCGGTGTAGCTGATGGTGTCGATGCCGGCACCGCCAACCAGCGTGTCGGCCCCGGCACCGCCGTCGAGCGCATCATTGCCGTCGCCGCCCTCGAGCCGGTCGTCGCCGGTGCCGCCGGCGAGGCTGTCGTTGCCGGCCTCGCCGAAGACCTGATCGTTCTCGCTGCCGGCGTCGACGGAGTCGTTGCCGATGCCACCACGGATGGTGTCGACGCCGGCGCCGCCGATGAGACGGTCGGCGCCGTCGCCGCCGTCGAGGCTGTCATTGCCGGCCTCCCCGGACAGGGAGTCATCGCCACCATTGCCGGCCAGCGTGTCGGCGCCGTTGCCGCCGCTGAGGATGCTGCGGCTGCCGTCGCCGGTCAGCCGGTCGTCGAAGCCCGACCCGATCAGGTTCTCTATCCCGGTCAGCACGTCGCCCTGGGCGTCGCCGCCCGAGGCGGTGTGGGCCAGCAGGTCGACCGTCACCGCCGCGCCCGAGCCCCGGTAGTTGGCGGAGTCGGACCCGTCGCCGCCGACCAGCGCATCCGCCCCGGCCCCGCCGCGCAGGACATCGTCCCCGGCTCCGCCATCGAGCCCATTGGCGCCGGCGTCGCCGGTGAGCTTGTCGGCCAGGGCCGAGCCGCTGAGGTTCTCGATCGTCGCCAGCGTGTCGCCCTGGGCGTCGCCGCCGAGGGCGGTGCCGAGCGACAGGTCGACCGTCACCCCGGCCGCCGACCCCGCATAGCTGGCCGTGTCGATGCCGGCGCCGCCTCTCAGCGTGTCCGCCCCGGCGCCGCCGCGCAGCGTGTCCGCCCCGGCACTGGGGTTGCCGAGGCCGAAGCCGAGGATATCGTCGCCGGCCCCGCCGATCATCAAGGACGTCCCCGTCGTCTCCGTGATGAGCTGGATCGGCCGGCTGGCATCCAGGCCGCTGGCGTCCAGGACGACGGTGCCGCCCGTGGTGGACTGGCCCGCAAGCCAGACATCTGTCGTGGGCGCGCGGTTCGCGTCGTAGAAATCCGCGCCGATGGTCAGGCCGACGGTCCCAGTGGCGGTGGCGAGCACGAAGCCAAATCCGGTGATCCCGGCATAGTCGTCCAGGTCGAGCACCAGATCCCCGGGGATGGTGTCGAACAGCAGTATCGAAGTCACGCCGCCGGTGACGGTGTCGTCCGTGTCGAAGAAGGCGAGGTTGGTGATGGTGCCGATCTCTTGTTGGCCGACCGTGCCCGTCTCCGGGCCGTCGACGGTGAAGGTGTAGCCAGCCATGACGTGACTCCTTGGTGGGTTTGGTGTTGCGGCGCTGTCGTTCAGCCCTTGTCGATGAAGAAGGCGCTGCCCTGGGCCAGGGCCTGAAAGCTGTCGTAGGCCATCCACATGTGGCCGCCGCTGCCGCCCCATTCGGTGCCCCAGCCGGGACCGAAGCTGTTGCGCAGCAGTACGGCGCCCAGGCCGTCGTCATAGCCGACGACCAGCAGGCAATGGCCGGCGCGGCCGCCATCGGCCCGGGTCAGGATCCGGCCGGCGCCGACATAGGGCACCGGGCCGGCGAAGCCGTAGGATGGGAAGTCGGCATGGAGCGAGAGGCCGCAGGCCAGCGGCACGCCGCGGGCGATCAGGGCGCGCAGCGCGTCCAGCCCGGCCGCACCGGTGATGCCGATCTGGCCCGCCCCGGCGATGCTGAAGGCGTAGTCGGAGACCAGCTGGGTGCCGCCATAGGCCCGCCAGGCCGCCTGGCAATGGCTGTGGCCGGGCTTCGGCACCGGCGCCGGCGCCTGTTCGAGCGTCGGTGCGCCGTCATTGGCGAGCAGGAAGTCGAAGCACCAGGAGATCAGCCCGCCGCGGCAGAGGCCGGGCCGGCCGCCGGTCTGCTCCAGGATCTTGATGTAGGGGTAGTGCGGGCTGGCCTGCAGCGCCGGCTCGGTCGGCGCGCGGCGGGCGACGCGGGCCGCCTTGTGCGTGGCCAGGCCGTAGATCACCGTCCAGGCGACGCTGCTCGGCGTCGTCTGGGTGCCGACCGGCGGCAGCCAGGCCGGGTCGACCGCGGCCCGCACCGGCAGCCGCTCCGGCACCGCCGGGATCACGATCGGGCACGCCTCGACCGAGTCCGGATCGTAGCCGTAATCGAGGCTGGCATGGATGTCGTCCATGGCCGAACGATACGGCGGCGCCCCCGCGATTCCGTGACGGATGCATCACCGATTGCCGGTTTGCTAAAATTTTCCCATCATCCGCCGCCGCCCGGACAGCCGGGCGGCCCGCTGTTGCGGGAGGGCCGGGGATGCGGGCATTGGGTCGGCAGGACGACACCGGAGACCTAGACGCGTCCGACACGCCGCCGGCCGCGGGGCTGGTCCTGCGCCGCCGCCTGTTCGATCTGCTGGACCGGGCGCCGCCGCAGACCCTGCTGTGGGTCACGGCCCCGCCCGGCGCCGGCAAGACCGCGCTGGCCGCCGCCTGGGCCGAGACGCGCTGGCGCCAGGCCGACGGCGCCGCGGTGCTGTGGTACGCGGTCGAGGAGACCGACGCCGACCCGCTGCGCGTCTTCGCCACGCTCGGCGGCTTCCTGGGCCTGGCGCACGGCTTCGGCGCCGACATCCCGCCGGAGCCGACGCCGCAGGCCTTCGCCGCGATCGCCGGGGCGGTACGGCGCTGGCTCGACGCAGCCCCGCCCGCCCGGCCGGCCGGCCCTCGGCTGATCGTCTTCGACGATGTCCACCATGTCCCGCCCGAGGCGGTGACGATCGCCCTGCTGCCGGTCCTGGCCGCGGCGCTGCCGCCGGCTGACCGGATCCTGTGCCTGTCGCGGCTCGACCCGCCCGACCCGGTCGCCGCGCCGGCGCCGATCATGGACCTGCGCGTCACCGCCGACGAACACCCGGATTTCGCGCGCGACCTGCCGGGCGGCCGCGACCTGACGCAGGAGCTGTTCCTGGCTGGCCTGCGCCGGGCCGGCGGCTGGCTGCCCGGCGTCCTGGCGGCGCTGTCGCCCGCCCTGCTGCAGGCCGGCATGGCTGGGGGGAATGACGCGGCGGACCGACGCGTGCTGCTGGCCACGGCGTTCCTGCAGGAGGGCGGCGCCGCCGAATGGGCCGAGCTGGGCGGGGCCGAGGCGCCGGCGCTGCTGGACCGCCTGGCCGGCGCCGGCAGGCTGGTGTCGCGCCTGCCGGACGGGGCCTTCCGCAAGCAGGACGCCTTGCAGGTGGCGCTGGAGCAGGCGGCCGGAGCGGAACTGCCGACGCCGGCGCTGAACCAGGCCCGGATGGGGGCGGCCCGGCTGCTCGGCCGGCGCAGCGAGGTGCTGCCGGCCGCACGGCTGCTGCTGGCAGCAGGGGCCGGGGACGAGGCGCTGGAGCTGGTGCTGGACCAGGCGGCGGTGATGTCTTTGGCCGGGCGGAATCGCGAGTTGCGCGACGCGATCGAGCTGTTCCCGGCCGAGATCGTGGCCC
>NZ_JBQJIK010000083.1:0-37083 GCF_052078665.1 Inquilinus sp. CA228
TACCAGCCGCGGCCGTCTCGGTCGCGGGTGGTGCGGCCGGTGCAGCCGGACGGCGGCCCGGCACCGGGGTGGCGGCAGCGGCCTCCGTCGTCCCGGCCGGGTGGGCCATGATCAGGGCGGGGGTCTCGGGCGCGGCCGCTGGCTCGGTCTGGGCCGCCGGCGCCGCGGCCGGCTCGGCCGATGCCTGCTCCGCCGCCGGCTCAGCCGCCGGGGCGGTGTCGGCCGCTGCCGTCGCCGGCTCCTCGGCCGGCGGCGTCGGGCGCAGGCCGGGGAGCGGGGGCTGGATCGGGGCCTTGGCGGCGGTGGCGGGCTGGTCCTCCGGCGCTGTCGCCGGGGCGGCCGTTCCCGGCGGCGCGAGCTGGGAGGCCAGCGCCCCCAGGAGCTGATCGGCGCTGGCGTCGGCGGGCGAGGGAGCAGGCACCGCCGGTGCGGCGTCCGGCGCCAGGGTGACGAAGCCGCTGCGCGGGGCGTCGTCCTGCAGCCGGGCCAGCGCCGCCTGGGCGTCGGCGCTGCCGGCATCGGCGGCGACCCGGTACCAGCCGGCGGCGGCGCGCGGGTCGGGGGCGCCGACCGCGCCGGTCTCGTACATCCGGCCCATGTTGTAGGCGCCGCGCGGATTGCCGTTGGCGCTGGCCTGGCGGAACCATTTCAGCGCCTCGGCCGGGTCGCGGGTGATGCCGCTGCCGTTGAGATAGGCGAGGCCGAGCGCGTTCTGCGAATCGGGGTGGCCGGCCTCGGCCGCCTTGCGGAAATAGGTCGTCGCGGTCGCCGAATCCCGCGCTACGCCGAGGCCCCGCTCCAGCAGCACGCCGAGATTGTAGGCGGCGTTGATGACGCCGTGGTCGGCGGCCTTGCGGTACCAGTAGGCGGCCCGCTCGAAGCTGCGCGGCATCTGCAGGCCGAGGGCGTAGAAGGTGCCGAGATCATGCTCGGCGTCGGGCGCGCCGGCGATCGCCCGGCGGGCCAGGGTGCGCAGCTCGGCCGAGGCGTCGTTGGGCAACAGGGCCTGCGCCGCCGGATCGTCGGGCGCCGCGGCCGGGTCCGCGGACGTGGCCGGAGGCTGGCTCGTCGCAGCCGGCGACGAAGGAGCGGCGGGCTCCGCTTCGGTGCCTGGTGGAGTCACGGAGGCCGATGCCGTGGCCTGCGGTTCCGCAGCCGGCGTCGTCGGGGCAGTCGCCGGCTCCGGGCCAGGCGCCAGGGTGGCGTCGGGCTGCGGCGCCGTCGCCACCGAGGTCTCGGCCGGCGACGGCGTTGCCGGTTCCGGGGTGGTCGTCGCACCTGTCTGCGCCGTGGTCGTCGGTGCGGCCGGGGGCGTCGCCGGAGCGGGAGCGGCCGGTGCCGGCGCGGGGTTCGGGGCGGCCGCGGTCGTCGCCGGTGTCCCTGCCGGTGCGGGAGATGGCGCCGCCGGCTCGCGCGAGCCGAAGCCCAGCAGGGCGATGCTGCCGATGCCGAGCACGGCGATCACCGCCGCCGCGATCCAGCCGAGCAGCCCGCCGCGGCGCGGCTGCGCCACCGCCGCCTCCGCCAGCTGCTCGTTCAGCGTATCGATCTCGCCGCGGGCGCTGCGCAGCTCCTGCTGCAGCTGCATCACGCTGTCGTTCAACGCGTTGAGCCGGGCCTCGTCCTGTGTCTCGGGCGCGGTCTGCGCCGGAAACTGGAGGGAGTCGTCCTGGGGCCGTTCGCCGCTCATGCCGTGACCTGCCTCGACCGTTACCGTGATCCGCGCTGCCCCGCATACGCGCTTAATCTTCTATTATGCCGAAATCCGGGCGGCAACGCGCGGTTGCGATGCTGCACCGGCTGGGCTATCTATCCCGCCCGGCCGATTGGGGCGTAGCCAAGTGGTAAGGCAGCGGGTTTTGGTCCCGCCATTCCTAGGTTCGAATCCTAGCGCCCCAGCCAGCCTCCTTCCTTCCGATCCGAAGCATACGCCGTTCGCGGCCTTCGCGCCTGCCTCCGTCCGCGCGGAACCTGCGGGGCTGCTGCATCGTTTCTGGAGCAGGAGGTACGGATGATGCTCGCGGTTCTCATCGGCGGTTTCGGGCTTGCCCTGTTCTACGGCCTCGCCTTGTGTCGCGCCGCCCGGCAGGACGACGACATGGAGCGGCCGACCCAGATCTCGCATCGCTGGGTGGTCCAGCCGCCGCGCTGGACGGTGTGGGCGCCGACCCGGCAGACGGCCGTCCTCCGCCTGCCGCGCCGCCACCGCTGATCCCTCAGTCGACGGAGATCAGGTCGTCCTTGGCGCCTTCGGACAGGCGCCGTGTGTGGAGCCGCGCCAGCGGGTCCTCCGGATGGTCCGCCGTCAGCACCGCGAACAGCATCGAGGCCCCGGCCTCGCCCCGGCGCAGCGCCGCATGGGCCGCGGCATAGGCCTCGGCGGGGGCGGGGCAGAGCTCGTCGGGGATCAGCGCCTCGACCGGCGCGCCGACGCCGCGCAGCAGCAGCCGCCCGATCGGGCGGAACCGCCGGTCCGGGCAGGCCTTGGCCGTGGCGGCGGCGACGCAGAGCGGCGTGCCCAGTGCCTTGTTGGCATTCTCCAGCCGCGCCGTCAGATTCACCGCGTCGCTGTAGGCGGTGTAGTCGAAATGATGGCGGCTGCCGAAATTGCCGACCACGGCACCGCCGGTGGCGACGCCGATCCGGGTGCGGCCGAAGGGCATGCCCTCGGCCCGGCGGGCGGCGGCGAAGCCGGTGGTGAAGCGGTGGATCGCCAGGGCGCAGGCGACGGCGCGCTCGGCATGGTCGGGCTGGTCCACCGGGGCGCCGAACATCGCGTGCAGCGCGTCGCCCACCATCTTGTCGATGGTGCCGCCGGCCTCCAGCACGCAGCCGCAGACGCCGTCGAAATAGGCGTTCAGCGTCGCCACCAGCCGGTCCGGCGGCACGGTCTCGCTCAGGCTGGTGAAGCCGGCGATGTCGGTGAAGATGAACGACATCTCGCGCCATTCGCCGCCGAGCCGCAGCCGCTCGGGGTGCTCCGCCAGCCGGGCCACCAGGGCGGGGGCGAGATATTGCGCGAAGGCCGCGCGGATGGCGCGGCGGTCTCGCTCGACCCGCCATTGCGCCGTTGCCGCGACCGCGCCGTGGGTCAGCAGCAGGCCCAGCGTCGGCAGGGTCGGATCGAGCAGCAGCCCGGCCTGGCGATAGGCCAGGAAGGCACCGGCGGCGATCGGCACGACGGCCAGCACCACCAGACCGCCCGCGACGATCGCCGGCAGCCGCCGCCAGGAGGCGATCAGGGCGAGGCCGAGCACCAGCAGCAGCCCGATCTCGAGCGCCATGGCCCAGGCCGGCCGGGTCAGGTGGCGGCCGAGCAGGATCTGCTCCAGCGCCTCGGCATGGGCGGTGACGCCGGCGATGCGGTCGCGCAGCGGCGTCAGCACGCTGTCGCCGAAGCCGGTGGCGGTGACGCCGATCAGCGCGATCCGCCCGCGCAGCGCCGTCGCCAGCTCGGCCTCCGGCACGGCCGGGTCGAGCACCCGCCACGCCGCCACCTGGCGGGCCGGCGCGTCCGGCGTGAATTGCAACCAGAACTGGCCGTCCGGCGCCACCGGCAGGATCACCTCGCCAATCCGGATCGCGTCCAGCCCCGGGCCGTCGGGCGCGGCCCGCAGCGTCACGGTGCCGGCGCCCTGGGCGACCCGCAGCGCCTCGACCGCGAGCGACGGGATCAGGGTGTCGCCGAGCCGGGAGACGGCAGGTAGCCGCCGCAGCACCTCGTCCCGGCCCGTCGGCGCGCCGATGCTGCCATTGCCCGAGGCCGCGGCCTCGAATTCCGGCAGGCTGGGCACCGCCCCGGCGAAGCGGTCGAGCCGCTGTCGCGCCGGTCCGATCTCGGCGAAGCTGGCGACGATGCGCGGCAGTCGGCCCGGATCCTCGGCCGGGGCGAAGGCGACGACGCTGCGGGTCCGGCCGAGCGCCCCGGCGAGGACGCGGTCGCGCTCCGGCAGGTCCCGGGTCAGCGCCGCCAGCACCGCCGGGTCGGCGCGCCCCGCCAGCAACTCGCCGATCCGGGCCGGGGCGCCGCGGTCCGGCTCGGCCAGGCCGAGGACGCGCACGACCGCCGCCGCCCCGGCCAGCGCCAGCCGGTCGACCAGCCGGGCCAGGCGGTCGCGCGGCCAGGGCCATTGCCCGAGCCGACGCAGGGATTCGTCGTCGATCGCGACCACGCGGACCGGCACGGCGGGGTCGTAGGCGCGCGGCGCCAGCCGCTGCAGCAGGTCGAAGCCCTGCAGCCGCAGCGCCGCCATCGGCGCCGGGTCGGCCAGGCGCAACGCCACCAGCGCGGCCAGGACCAGGAGCCCGGGCAGGATCGGGCCGAAGCGGCGCCAGAGGCGGTGCATCGGGTCAGGGCGCCCCGGCGTCGGCGATGTCGGCGAGCCCGTCGGTGTCGCAGATCACCAGCGCCCCGTCCTGCCGCCGCAGCAGCCCTTCGGCGGACCAGCGGCCGAGCTGCAGGTTGACCTTCTCGCGGCTGGCCCCGATCAGCTGGCCGAGGTCGCGCTGCGACAGGGCCAGCGGCAGCAGCACCTGGCCGCCCGCGTTGCGGGCGCCGTGGGTCTCGCTCAGCGTCAGCAGCAGCCGCGCCAGCCGCGACGGCAGGGTCATCAGGGCCACGCCCTCGAGCTGGTCGCTGGTGCGCCGCAGCCGGGTCGACAGCAGCTCCAGCAGCCGGATGCAGGCCTCGGGCGATTCGCGCAGCACCGGCAGCATGTCGCGCCGCTCCAGGCTCAGGAGCCGGCAGGGGCCGAAGGCGACGGCGTCGGCGCTGCGGCCGCGGCCGTCCAACAGCGACATCTCGCCGAAGATCTCGCCCGGCTCGAGGATGGCGAGCAGGATCTCGCGCCCCTGCGGCGAGGTCAGGCGCAGGGCGGCGCGGCCGGCCGTGACGATCAGCAGATTCGTGCTCTCGTCGCCGCGCAGCAGGATGGTCTCGCCGTCCGCGTAGCTGCGCTCGGTCAGGCGGGCCGCCAGAGCGTCGCGCTGGGCCGGGGGGAAGGCGGCGAAGAACGGGGTCTCGGACAGAAGGCGACGCTTCTCCGCCGGCGACACGCTGGCCACTGACACTCTCCTGCCTGGACTGCGCTAAGATAGGAGCTGTCTTCCATCACGGGAAGGCCCGGTCGCGCTGCGCAATGCCCTAGGTAACACCGGACGGCCCCGCTCCGAACCATGATCTCTCGGAAAGGGAGATTGCGATGTCACGACTTTCACGCTCCGTCGGGTTCGTCCTCGCCTGCCTGCTGCTGCCGGCCGGGGCCCTGGCCCAGGACCGCCCGAAGATCGGCCAGGTCGACCGGCTCGAGCCGGCGGCCGGCGCCTACTACCAGGGCCAGGACCGGCTGCTCGACCCGGCCTCGCCGGTGTTCCTCGACGACACGCTGTGGACCGGCCCGCAGTCGCGGCTGCAGGTCAAGCTCGACGACGGCACCGAGCTGACGCTCGGGCCGGCGGCCCGGCTGGTGGTCGACGGCTTCGCCTATGGCGGGGCCGACGGCAGCGCCGTGCTGGCGCTGCGCCGGCTGCAGGGCGCCTTTACGTTCGGTGGCGGCGGCGTCGAGCAGGCGCCCGGCCACAGGGTCACCATCGAGACCGGGGTGGCCACGCTCGGGGTGCGCGGCACCCGCTTCTTCGCCGGCCCGATCGACGGCGCCTTCGGCGTCCTGGTCCTCGACGGCGCGGTCGAGGTCTCGACCGATGCCGGCTCGGTGCTGCTCGGTCCCGGCGAGGGCACGGCCGTCACCAGCCGCAAGGCGCCGCCGGGCGAGGTCAAGCGCTGGCCGGCCGAGAAGGTCCGGCGGGCGCTGGCGATGGTCGGCTTCCGCTGAGGCAGGCCGAGGCCTACAGGCCGAGGTCGCGCTTGATCTCGGCCAGGACGGCGCAGGCCTTGTTCGGGTCCTGGGCGCTGATCGAGGGCAGCGACTGGATCTTGCTGGAGATCTCGGACAGCTTGTCCTCGGGCAGCGACCCGTCGCGCACCTTGGAGCCCCAGGCCGCGACCACGGCCGCGGATTCGGCGTTCACGTCGCAGGATTCGGCGGCCAAAGCGGGGCCGGCGAGGACGGCGAGAAGGCCGGCGGTCAGGACGAGGCGGAACATCCGATTCTCTGATGCAGCGCAGCCGCGGGGGCTGCGGGGCGGAGAATCGTCTTCAAGCATGGCAGGATCAAGGCCGGCACACCCTTCCGGTGCCGGTCCGGTTGCGCTATGAAGCGCCAATTCCCCACGGGGTTTTGGAGAACCGACCATGGCCGAGCACGCGTCGTTCCGGAAGGATTTCCCGGTCTCCTGGGAGGAGCTGCACCGCAACGCCCGTGCCCTGGCCTGGCGCCTGGCCGAGCTGGGACCGTGGAAGGGCATCGTCGCCATCACCCGCGGCGGGCTGGTGCCGGCCGCGATCCTGGCGCGCGAACTCGACGTCCGGCTGATCGACACAGTCTGCGTCTCGACCTATGACCACCAGGACCAGCGCGAATCCAAGGTGCTGAAGGCGCCGGTGGAGGGCGACGGCGAGGGCTGGCTGATCGTCGACGACCTGGTCGACACCGGCCGCACCGCCCGGGTGGTGCGCGACCTGCTGCCGAAGGCGCATTTCGCCACGGTCTACGCCAAGCCGGCCGGCCGCCCGTTGGTCGACACCTTCATCACCGAGGTCAGCCAGGACACCTGGATCTTCTTCCCCTGGGACATCGAGTACCGCTACGCCGAGCCGATCGCGGAGATCCGCGCCCAGAAGCGCTGAAGCGAGAGCCCTCATGCCGATCCATTTCGAGGCGTCGGAGCTGGCGGACCGCCGCCGCCGCGTCTGTGCCGAGATCGCCGCCCGCGGCCTCGACGGCCTGCTGGTGTTCCGCCAGGAGTCGCTGTACTGGCTGACCGGCTACGACACCTTCGGCTATGTCTATTTCCAGTGCCTGTGGCTGAGCGTGGACGGGCGCATGACGCTCCTCACCCGCTCCGCCGACGAGCGGCAGGCTTATTTCACCTCGGTGATCGAGGATGTCCGCGTCTGGGTCGACCGGGCGGGGTCCGAGCCGGCGGACGACCTGCTGGCGATCCTGGACGAATACGATGCCCGCGGCGGCAAGGTCGGCGTCGAATGGGACGCCTACGGCCTGACCGCGGCGCTCGGCTTCCGCCTCAGGGCCAAGCTCGACGGCTATACGGCACATGAGGACGCCTCCGACCTCGTCTCCCGCTTCCGCCTGATCAAGAGCCCGGCCGAGCTCGCCTATGTGCGCGAGGCGGCGAAGCTGGCCGACGCCGCCTATGACGAGGCGGTCAAGCTGACCGGGCCCGGCGCCTTCGAGGGCGACATCCTGGCGGCGATGCAGGGCGCGGTCTGGCGCGGCGGCGGCGACGACCCGGCCAACGAGTTCATCATCGGCTCCGGCCCCGGCGCCCTGATGTGCCGCTACTTCACCGGCCGGCGCCACCTCTCGGCCGAGGACCAGCTGACGCTGGAATTCGCCGGCACCTACCGCCACTACCACGCCTGCCTGATGCGCACCCTGCTGGTCGGCAAGGCCTCGCCCGAGCACCGGGCGATGCATCAGGCGGCGGTCGAGGCGCTGGAGGCGGCGAAGGCGGCTTTGAGGCCGGGCCACCCGCTCGGCGACGTGTTCGATGCCCATGCAAGGGTGGCGGACGCGGCCGGGCTGCGCCACGCCCGGCTGAACGCCTGCGGCTATGCGCTCGGCACCACCTTCGCGCCGAACTGGATGGATGCGCCGGGGCTGTCGATGTTCTTCCACGGCAACCCGACGCTGGCGGCGCCGGGGATGGTGTTCTTCATCCACATTATCCTCTACGACAGCGACCGCGGCTTGGCCATGACCTCGGGCCAGACCGTGCTGGTCACCGACACCGGCTGCGAACCGCTGACCCTGGCGCCGACGGATCTGGTTGTCGCTTCGTAGGTTGGGTTCGCGTCAGCGAACCCAACAATGGCTCAGGCGGTGCGATGTTGGGTTCGCAAGGGCGAACCCAACCTACGTCGTCAATCGTGGGTTTCTCCCGACAACGGCGTCGCCCGCATCGACGGGCGGCGACTGAAGGCATCGAACCAGGCCGAGAGCCGCGGCCGGCCGGGGCGGAATTCCGGCAGGTCGCGGAACTCCAGCCAGCTCAGGGCGGTGGCCAGGGCGATCTGGCCGAGATCCACCGGCCCGTCGAGCTCGACCTCGCGCTCGACGAAATCATAGCCCGCTTCCAGCTTCGCCGCCTGGCCCTCGGCCAGGGCAGGGTAGCGCAGCGCCTCCGGCCGGCGCCCGGTCTCCCAGCGCAGGGCGATGCCGGCATCGGCCAGACCCTGGGCCAGGGCCTGCAGCCGCAGGGTCAAGGCCCGCGCCCGGCCGGCGGGCGGGATCAGCCTCGGCCCGTCATGCAACTGGTCCAGGTGGTCGCAGATCGCCACGGAATCGAACAGCGCCAGCCCGTCCTCGCAGATCAGCACCGGCACCTTGCCCAGCGGGTTGGCGGCGAACACCGCCTCGTTGCGCCGGGTCGGGCTGGTCTCGTGATGGATCACCTCGATCCGCCCGGCCAGCCCGGCCTCATGCGCCATCACCAGCACCTTGCGGGCATAGGGGGAATGGGTCTGGTACAGCAGCTTCATGGTCGGTCCCGGCGTGCAGTGGGGCTGTCACGACCCTATCCGCCCGCTTGCGGGAGGTGCGCGCGATGATCGTGTTTACACGCAAGTTTTTTGCGTGAGGAGCTACCCTATCCGTCCGACCTTCATCCGGGGATCCAGCAGGTCGCGCAGCCCGTCGCCGATCAGGTTCAGGCCCAGCACCGCCACGGCGATGGCCAGGCCCGGGAACACCGCCTGCAGCGGCGCCTGGGCCAGCAGGGTCTGGGCGTCCAGCAGCATCTTGCCCCAGCTGGCCTGCGGTGGCTGGGTGCCGAGGCCGAGATAGCCCAGCGCCGCCTCGGCCAGAATGGCGATGGCGAACTGGATCGTCGCCTGCACGATCAGGGCGTTGGCCATGTTCGGCAGCACGTGGCGCAGCGCGATGTCCAGCCGCGACCGGCCCAGCGACTGGGCGGCGCGGACGAAGTCGCGGCCATAGACCACCAGGGCGGCGCCGCGCGCCACCCGGGCGAAGACGGCGATGTTGAAGATGCCGATCGCCAGGATGGCATTGACCGCGCCGGGGCCCAGCAGGGCGGTGATCAGGATGGCGCTGAGGATCGCCGGGAAGGCGAAGGTCAGGTCGACGGCGCGGCCCAGGATCTCGTCGGTCCAGCCGCGCCTTGCCGCCGCCCACAGGCCGAGCGGCACGCCGAGGACCAGGCCGATCACGACCGCGACCACCCCGACCGCGACCGAGGTGCGGGCGCCGACCATGATGCGGGACAGCGTATCGCGGCCCAGCTGGTCGGTGCCCAGCCAGTGCAGCGCGCCCGGCGCCTGCAGCTTCTGCGGGATGGCGATGGCGTTCGGCGGAAACGGCGTCCAGGCCAGGCTGAGCAGCGCCATGCCGATGAAGACGACGCAGAGGGCGAGGCCGAGGGCAAAGCCGCGATGGGCGAACAGCCGGACCATCGTCACCCCGCTTGCTTCGGCCGCGGGTCGATCACGGCATAGACCACGTCGACCAGGAAATTGACCGTGACGACGATGGCGGCCAGCAGCACCACCACGTTCTTGACCACGATCAGGTCGCGCTGGGCGATGGCCTGGAAGGCCAGCCGGCCCAGCCCGGGCAGGGTGAAGACGTTCTCCACCACCACCGCGCCCGCCATCAGGAAGCCGAACTGCAGCCCGACGATGGTGGCGACCGGGATCAGGGCGTTGCGCAGCACGTGGCGGCGCAGCACCTGGCCCTTCGACAGGCCCTTGGCCCGGGCGGTGCGGACATAGTCCTCGCGCATCGTCTCCAGCATCGCGGAGCGGACGATGCGGGCCAGGATGGCGGCCTCGGTCAGGGCCAGGGCCACGGCCGGCAGCACCAGCGCGTGCAGGGCCCGACCCCAGCCGGCGGACCAGCCGGGAAAGCCGCCGGCGCCGAACCAGCCGAGCTGCAGCGCGAACAGCCAGATCAGCATGATGCCGACCCAGAAGCTGGGCACGGCAAGGCCGAGCTGGCTGAACCCCATCACCCCCCAGTCGCCGATCCGGTTGTGCCTGACCGCGGCCAGCATGCCGAGCGGGATGGCCAGCGCGGTCGACAGCGCCAGGGCGAACAGCGCCAGCGGCGCGGTCACCGCCAGCCGGTCGCCGATCAGCTTCGCCACCGGCATCTTGTAGGTGTAGCTGGTGCCGAAATCGCCGGTCAGCGCCCCGCCGACCCAGTCGAGGTAGCGGACCGGCGCCGGCCGGTCGAGGCCCATCTGGCTACGCAGGGCCGCCAGCGTGTCCTCGCGCGCCTCGGTGCCCAGCATCAGCAGCGCCGGGTCGCCGGGCAGCACCTCGAGCACGGTGAACACCACCACCGAGGCGGCGAACAGCGTGAACAGCAGCGTCAGCACCCGCCGCCCCAGGAAGCCGAGCATCGGTCAGGCGCCTGGCGCGGCGGGGTCGGTGCAGCCGGTCATTCCACCCAATAGGCCTTGGTCATGTCGTTGGCGGCGATCGGGCTGTTCTTCCACATCCCCATCAGCTTGGCGTTGCGCACCCCGGTCTTGGGCAGCTGGAACAGGAACACCGCGGCCTCGTCGTCGGACAGGATCTGCTGCGCCTGCTGGTACAGGGCCTTGCGCTGCTCCGGGTCGATCGTGCGGTTCAACTGCTGGATCACCTGGTCGAAGGTCGGGTTGTCGTAGCCGAAATAGTACTTGTCCTTGCCGCGGGCGTAGATGTCGATGTCCAGCGCCTCGGTGTGCGCGACGATGGTCATGTCGTAGTCGAAGCCCTTGAACACCTGCTCCAGCCACTGCGCCCATTCCACCGGCACCAGCTCGACCTGGACGCCGATCTCGGCCAGCTGCGCCTGGATGATCTCGCCGCTGCGGCGGGCATAGCCGGGCGGCGGCAGCTTCAAGGTCGCCTTGAAGCCGTCCGGATAGCCGGCCTCGGCCAGCAGCGCCTTGGCCTTGGCCGGGTCATAGGGATAGGCGCCGGTCAGGTCCTTGTAGGCCGCCTCATAGGGCGCGAAATGGCTGCCGATCGGGGTGCCGTAGCCGAACATGGCGCCGTCGATCAGCACCTGGCGGTCGATCGCCATGGCCAGGGCCCGCCGCACCTTGACGTCGCCGAACGGCTTGCGGCGCTGGTTCACCGCCATCACGGTCTCGCCGGCAGTGGTGCCGATCTCGACCGCGAAGCGCGGATCGGCCTTGAACTGGTCCAGCGTCTCCGGCGCCGGCATGTTCGGGAAGGCGTCGATGTCGCCCGACATCACCGCAGCCGAGGCCGCCGCCGGGTCGGCGACGAAGCGGAAGATCAGCCGGTTCAGCGGCGGCTTGTCGCCGGCATAGGCGTCGGTGCGTTCGAGGGTGACATGATCGCCCGGCACCCATTCGACGAATTTGAACGGGCCCGTGCCGATCGGGTGGGTGCCGTTGTCGGCGGCGGAGTTCGGCGCCACGATCAGCGCCGCCGCCTGGCCGAGATGGAACAGGAACAGCCCGTCCGGATGCGACAGGGTGATCACCACCTGGTCCGCCGCCGGGGTGTCGACCGACTGGATCGGCTCGAAGAAGACCTTCTGCGGATTGGTCGAATCGGCGGCGCGGGCCCGGTCCAGCGAGAACTTCACCGCCTCGCTGTCGAATTTGGTGCCGTCGTGGAAGGTGGTGCCGCGGCGCACGGTGAAGGTGTAGGTCAGGGCGTCGTCCGACACCGTCCATTCGGTGGCCAGCCCCGGCTGCACCTGGCCGTTCTCGTCGATCCGGGTCAGCCCCTCGAACAGGTTGGCATAGACCACTTCGGCGATGGCCGCGGCGGCGCCGCCGGTCGGGTCCAGGTTCGGCGGCTCCAGCACCATGCCGATCACGGCCTGGTCCTTGGCGGCCAGCGCCGGCGTTGCGATCAGCCCGGCCGCCAGAACGGCGGCTGCGAGCATGCCCCTCATCCCCATCATCGTCTCCCTGTGCCGGTGGGACCGAATCCCCCGGCCCTTCGCGTTCGCCGCAGATGATGGCAGCGCCGCCGGGGCGGGTTCAAGGCTTGCCGTATTTCTCCCGCCAGCCCTGGTGCGGCCCCAGCGTCCCGGCGTGCCAGACGCCGCGGGCGATGGCGCGGGCGACGCAGTCGGCGGCGATGGCGCCGATCCGGGCCAGCGCCACGGCCCGCGCCTCCGGCAGCTGCACGGCGCCGGTGGCCAGGGCGAAGACGGTGTCGCCGTCCATCGGCGTGTGCACCGGGCGGATGGCGCGGGCCAGCCCGTCCTGCGCCATGATCGCCAGGCGCTGCGCCTCGGCCTTGGTCAGGGCGGCGTCGCAGGCGACGATGCCGATCGTGGTGTTGCCGCCGGGCTCCGGCTGGGGCGAAGCGGGATGGCGGAACAGCACCGGCTCCGGCCCCGCCGGCCCGGTCGGGCGGTGCGGGCCGCCGAACTCGCCCTTGTGCTCCCAGGGCCAGGCCCAGAAGGTGCCGTCCGGCATGGTCACGGCGCCGATCGGGTTGGCGGCGACCAGCGCGCCGATCGTGACACCGGTCTCGGGGTCGATGGCGGAAGCGGTGCCCAGCCCGCCCTTGCAGGTCGCGGTCTTGGCGCCGGTGCCGGCGCCGGCATTGCCCTGGCGCACCTCGGTGCCGGCGGCGTCGCAGGCGGCCAGCGCCAAGGCGCGGTAGGGCGGGGTGTCGCCCCAGCCCTTGTCGCCGCCATTGGTCAGGTCGAACAGGATCGCGGCCGGCACGATCGGCACCCGGATGCTGCCCACCGGATGGCCGCGGCCGCGCGCGGCGAGCCAGGCGACGACGCCCGACGCCGCCTCCAGCCCATGCACCGAGCCGCCGGACAGCACCACCGCATCGATCGCCTCGACCAGGCAGGTCGGGTCCAGCGCGTCGGTGTCGCGCGTGCCGGGGGCGCCGCCGCGGACATCGACCGCGCCGGTGCAGCGCCTCTCCGGCAGCAGCACGGTCACGCCGGTGCGCGCCGCCATGTCCTCGGCCTGGCCGACCAGCAGGCCGGCGATGTCGGTGATGGAATTGCGCGGGCCCGGGCGGATGGTCATGTGCAGTCTCTGCGGCAGCGGCGCGGCCAGCAGACAGGACGGGCCGGCGCGCCGTCAACGCCGATCGTGGTTCCCGTCCTGCGGCCGCGACCCTATGCTCCGCCGCCATGACCGATCTGCCGCTCATCCGCCTGCAGCCCGGCCGCGACAAGCGCGTCGCCGCCGGCCATCCCTGGATCTTCTCGAACGAGATCGCCATGACGCCGGAGCTGCGCGAGGTGCCGCTCGGCGCCCCGGTGCGGGTCGAGGCGGCCAGCGGCAAGTCCCTCGGCATCGGCGGCTTCAACCGGCACGCGCTGATCGCCGTGCGCATGCTCGACCGTAGCCCGGATACGGCGATCGACACCGGCTTCCTGCGCCGGCGCCTGGTCGCGGCCCTGGCGCTGCGCGACACGCTGTTCGACCGGCCCTTCTACCGCCTGGTCCATGCCGAGGCCGACGGGCTGCCGGGGCTGATCATCGACCGCTACGGCGACGTGCTGGTGCTGCAGAGCAACACGGCGCTGATGGACCGGCTGGAAACACCGCTCTGCGACGCGCTGGAGGAGCTGCTCAAGCCCCGCGCCATCGTGCTGCGCAACGACAGCGCCATGCGCGGCCTGGAAGGGTTGGCGGAGGAGGTTCGGGTCGCCCGCGGTGCCCTCGACGGCCCGGTCGCGGTCGAGGAGAACGGCGCGAGGTTCGAGGCCGACCCGCTGGGCGGCCAGAAGACCGGCTGGTTCTTCGACCAGCGCGACAACCGCGCCTTCGTGGCCAAGCTGGCCCGCGGCCGGCGGCTGCTCGACGTCTACACCCACACCGGCGGCTTCGGCATCCAGGCGGCGCTGGCCGGCGCCGAGGCGGTGACGCTGGTCGACCGCTCGGCCCCGTCGCTGGAGCTGGCGGCCAAGGCGGCGGCCGCCAACGGCGTTGCCGACCGGGTCGTCATGGCCCGCGGCGAGGCCTTCGCCGAGCTGGAGCGGCGCGGCGGGGAGGGCGAGCGCTGGCCGGTGGTGGTGGTCGACCCGCCGGCCTTCGTCAAGTCGAAGAAGGACCTCGCCGCCGGGTCGCGCGGCTACGCCAAGCTGGCCCGGCTGGCGGCGCGGGTGACCGAGCGCGGCGGCTTCCTCTGCATCTTCTCCTGCAGCCATCACGTCGACCCGGCGCTGTTCGCCGAGCAGGTGGCCCGCGGCCTGGTCGATGCCGGGCGGATGGGCCGGATCCTGCGCCAGTCCGGCGCCGGGCCGGACCATCCGGTGCACCCGCTGCTGCCGGAAAGTGCCTATTTGAAGGGAATCGTCCTGCAGCTCGACTGACGAGTCGGGTTGACAAGCCGGGCCGCTCCCGCTGGTCTAGACCAGCCAAAAGGGGAGGCCCGAGACAATGACCACCATCCTGACCCGTGCCCTGCTGATGGGCGCGGCGCTCGCCGTCCTGGCCGGCACCGCCCGCGCCGAGGACGTCACCCTGACGATCGAGAGTTGGCGCAACGACGACCTCAAGATCTGGCAGGACAAGATCGTCCCGGCCTTCGAGTCGTCGCATCCGGGGATCAAGCTGAACTTCGCGCCCTCGGCGCCGACCGAGTACAACGCCGCGCTGAACGCCAAGATGGAGGGCGGGGTCGCCGGCGACATCGTCGCCTGCCGCGCCTTCGACGCCTCGCTGGCCCTGTTCCAGAAGGGGCATCTGGCGGCGGTCAACGACCTCAAGGGCATCGACGCCTTCCCGGAGGCGTCGCGGACGGCCTGGAGCACCGACGACGGCAAGACCACCTATTGCGTGCCGGTCGGCTCGGTGATCGGCGGCTTCATCTACAACAAGACCATCTTCGACAAGCTCGGCCTGACCCCGCCGCAGACCGAGGCCGAGTTCTTCGCCCTGCTCGACAAGATCAAGGCCGCCGGCGAGATCCCGCTCTCGATCGGCAGCGCCGACCAGTGGGAGGCCGCGACCATGGGCTTCCAGAACATCGGCCCGAACCACTGGCAGGGCGACCCCGGCCGCAAGGCGCTGATCGCCGGCACCGCCAAGTTCACCGACGCGCCCTACGTCGCCGCCTGGGCCGAGTTGGCGAAGTGGAAGCCCTATCTGGCCGACGGCTACGAGGCGCAGTCCTACCCGGACAGCCAGAACCTGTTCACCCTCGGCCGCGCCGCGATCTACCCGGCCGGGTCGTGGGAGATCCCGCTGTTCGAGGCCCAGGCCGAGTTCCCGCTCGGCGCCTTCCCGCCGCCGGTGGCGAAGGCGGGCGACCCCTGCTTCATCTCGAACCACACTGATCTCGGCTTCGGCATGAATGCGAAGACCAAGCATCCGGAGGCGGCGCGCGCCTTCCTGGAATGGGTGGCCTCGGCCGAGTTCGCGACGCTCTACACCAACGCCCTGCCGGGCTTCTTCACCCTCTCGACCCACAAGGTCGAGCTGAAGGACCCGCTGGCGGCGGAGTTCCAGGGCTGGAAGGACAAGTGCGGCGGCAACATCCGCCTGGCGCACCAGATCCTGTCGCGCGGCAAGCCCAATGTCGACCAGGCGATCTGGAACGTCTCGGCCCAGGTGCTGAACGGCTCGATGACCGCGGAGCAGGCCGGCGCCAAGGTCCAGGAGACCCTCGACGCCTGGTACAAGCCGCCGGGGAAGTGAAAGCAGCGCAGGGCTGAACACGATCGGGGCGATTGGCAGAGTATGCCAATCGCCCTATCCTATTCATCTGCAGACGTGTTCAGAGGACAGCCCGCGATGCCGACCCGCAACGTCGTCGTGACCGACCATCAGGCCGAGCTGATCGAAGGGTTGGTCAAGTCCGGCCGCTACCAGAACGCCAGCGAGGTCCTGCGCGAGGGGCTCCGTCTGGTCGAGCAGCGCGAACAGGAAGACGCGGCCAAGCTGGAGCGTCTGCGGGCCGCGGTCCAGGTCGGAATCGATGCGATGGAGCGCGGAGAGTACACTGAGTTCGAGTCCATGGACGATCTGGAGCGGCACCTGAACGCCTTGGCCGAGGAAGCCATATCCGGCGCCACCAAATCCGGTTCGGCGGACTGATCCAGAATGGCCGGCGGCCGCTGGCGGGTCCGCTTGAGCATCACGGCCAATCGGGACTTCGCTTCCATTCTTCGCTGGACCACGCAAACCTTCGGTCCGAAGCAGGCGAGCGACTATCGGCAGACGATCATCCAGGCCATCCGCGCACTGGGAGGCGGGCCAGACCTTCCGGACAGCAAGGCACGCGACGAGGTTCAGGCAGGCATCCGCACGCTGCGTGTCGCCAGGCGCGGCCGCACCGGCCGACATGTTCTGGTCTATCGTGTCATCGACGAAGGCGTCATCGAAGTGCTGCGCATCCTGCATGATGCGATGGACCTCGGACGCCATGTGCCGCCAGGGCAATGAGCCGTAGGTCGGGTTCGCCCAAGCGAACCCGACCTACGGGACAGCGCCTATCCCACTCTGGCAGCCGCGTCGGGCCGGTGGAGATAGCTGGTGAAGGTGTCGCGGAACACGCTCTCGCGCCGCAGCGCGATCGGCATCTGCGACAGGATCTGGCCCACCTGGCCGCGGTGATAGCCGCCATGGGCGATCACATGGGCCAGCATCTCCTCGCGCGACATCCGCCCGGGCTTGCCGTCGGTAAAGGTGAAGGCGATCACCTCCGCGAGTTCGTCCGGGCTCAGCCGCGCGGCGTAGTCGACATACCAGCGGTCGGTGTCCCGGACCGCGGCGGACAGCGCGTCCAGCGCCGGAGCATGGTCGGGTTCGTTGTCGCTGTAGCCGTGCTCGATCCTCTGCAGATTGGCGGCGAAGATGCGGTCGACGATGTGGGCGTGGTTGAGGATCAGGGCGGCCGAGTGCCGCTCTGTCTGGAGGGTTTCGCCGTCCAGGGCGGCCATGGCGGCCAGCAGCCGGTCATTCGCCCAGGCCTTGTATTGGAACAATGATGTCAGGAGCGATTGCGTCATCGTGGTCTGTCCGTGACTTGCGTGGAAGATCTGCAGCCATGCCGACTCGGTCGGACGCCACCCGCCGACAGTCTCGCGCCGATCCTGCCGGAGGTCAAAGCGGGAGCGGCCGGGCCGCGTAAGGCGCTTGAAGCCGGTGCCGTCAGTCTCTATCTCACGATCGATTTACTTTGCCGGGATGCAAGTGTGATGGCCGGCGCGGATCAGCTCACGACCACCGTTTCCACCAAGGGGCGGGTGATCCTGCCCAGTGCCATCCGGCAGCGGCGGGAGTGGCGGGCGGGAACACGGCTGCTGGTCGAGGAAACGCCCGAAGGCGTGTTGTTGAAGCCTGTGCCGGCCTTCCCCGAGACGCAGCCCGAAGATGTCTTCGGGTCGCTTCCCCATCGCGGCAAGCCCAAGTCGCCGGAGGAGATGGACGCCGGCGTGCTCGCCGAGGCCAGGCGGCGTCTTGCCGACGATTGATAGCAAATCTGATCGTCCGCTATCCCTTGACCGGCGACCATCCCGACCAGCGAGCAAGGTTGGGTTCGCCTGTTGGGGCGAACCCAACACTTTGTTGTTCTCTACGTCATCGATGTCGGGTTCGCGTACCGCGAACCCGACCTACTCGCCGATCTGTGCCAATTGCGTCTCAGCACCCCAATCTGCAGGCGGCCCCTTCTCGCTCCACCAGCGTTTGCCGCCGGCGATCCACCGGGCCCGGAGTTCGGAATGGCCGGTCGTCGCATCGTCGTAGCCGAACTGCGTTCCACAGCAAGGGCAGATGTCGAACGACGCACAGCCATGCTCGTCATAGGGTGCTTCCTCGAGCCCGGGAAAGCGGCAGACGGGACAGGCGAAGCTCATCCGGCTTTCCCGCTCAAGCCCCCACCCGGGCCAGCAGCAGCAGGCGGCGGAAGGGGAACAGGGTGCTGCCGTCCGGCTGCGGCGGATAGGCCTGGGCCAGCCGCGCCGAATACGTGGCGATGAAGGCGTCGAGCTCCGGCCCCGACAGCGCCGCCATCACCGGCAGCAGCGCGGTGCCGCGCACCCAGTGCAGCACCGGGTTGTCGCCCTTCAGCACGTGCAGGTACTCGGTCTCCCAGATGTCGAGCGCGGCGGTGCGGGGCGCCAGCAGGTCGTAATAGGCGGCCGGCATGCCGACCGGCGGGCGGCGCAGCGGGATCCGGCCGGACCAGGGCGGCTCCGACGCCAGCGCCCGCATCAGCACATGGCTCGGCGCGTCGAAGTTGCGCGGCATCTGCACCGCCAGCACGCCGCCGGGCGCGAGGCAGGACAGCAGGCGCGGCACCAGCGCCTCGTGTCCCTCCAGCCATTGCAGCGCCGCGTTGGAGAAGATCAGGTCCACCGGCTCCTTGGGCGTCCAGTCGGCGATGTCGCCCTCGACCCAGTCCAGGTCCGGATGGGTCGCCCGCGCCTCGCGCAGGGCGTTGCGGTCGCGGTCCAGGCCGGTGACCGCGGCGCGCGGCCAGCGTTCGGCCAGCTGCGCGGCCAGGGCGCCGGTGCCGCAGCCGAGGTCGACGATCCGTCGCGCCTCGATGTCCGGCAGGCGGGTGATGAGGTCGAGCCCGGGCTGCAGCCGCGGGCCGGCGAATTTCAGGGTGTGGGTCGGATTCCATGCCATGGCGCCAATCTACCGGAAGACCTGCCTCCAGCGCATCCCCGCACCGATCCGTGGGCGGATCGATTGACTCGGGCGCCGGTCGTGCCTATAACCCGCGACCGTTTTGCGTCCGGAAGGGCGCAGTAGAGCCATCCGGAGTCCGATCGTGAAGAGAACCTTTCAGCCCAGCAAGCTGGTGCGTGCGCGCCGCCATGGCTTCCGCGCCCGCATGGCGACCGTCGGCGGCCGCCGCGTGCTGTCCAATCGTCGCGCCAAGGGCCGGAAGCGCCTCTCCGCGTAATCCGGGCCCAGCAGATTTGCCTTGGCAAATCTGCTGATTTTGAGGGCTTGGGCCGGGGTGACCGGATGCGCGTCCGCCTTGACGATCCTTCCCTGATCCGCCTCGGCCGGCTGAAGAAGCGGGCCGAGTTTTTGGCCGTGGCCGGCACGCGCCGCAAATGGGCGCAGCCGGGCGTGATCGTCCAGCTGCGCCGCTGGGACCAGGCCAGGAACGACGCGGAGGCGACCGTCGGCTGCGACCTGCGGGTCGGCTACACCGCCAGCCGCAAGGTCGGCAATTCGGTCGCCCGCAACCGGGCGCGCCGCCGCCTGCGCGCCGCCGCGGCCGAGGTGCTGGGCCGCCGGGCGGCGCCGGGCCTCGACCTGGTGCTGATCGCCCGCGGCGAAACCATCCGCCGGCCCTTCGCCGATCTGGTCGCCGATCTCGACCGCGCCCTGCAGAAGCTGGGCGCCGTGCGCCCGGCGGCGGAGGCGGCAGGGGCTGCGGCATGAGCCCGCTGGCCCATGGACTGCGCGCCCTGGTGATCGGCTACCGTTACAGCCTGTCGGCGCTGATTGGACGCCAGTGCCGCTTCGCGCCCACTTGCTCCGCATATGCGATCGAGGCTATTGAGCGGCACGGTGCGATCGCCGGGGGCTGGCTGGCCCTGCGGCGCATCGCGCGTTGCCACCCCTGGGGTGGGTCGGGGTATGACCCCGTGCCCGACGCCCCGACCAAGAATGCCGGCGGGTCCGGCCGTGACGCCTGCTGCGGCGGAACGGCCCGGCCCACCGACAACTGACCGTATTCGACTGACCGGCCGGCCAGATGTGAGGGCAGAGGCCGGGACCGGAGCCCTGATGCGATGACCGACCAGAAGAACCTGATCCTGGCGATCGCCCTTTCGCTGGCCATCCTTCTCGGCTTCCAGTTCCTGTTCCCGGCGGCGACGCCGCCCGCGCCGGCGCCGCAGCAGCAGACCACGGCCGGCACCACCACCTCGACCGCGTCGCCCCAGGCGCCGACCGCGATCGGCACGGCCGCCCAGGCGCCGATGGACCGCACCCAGGCGCTGGCCCAGAGCGGCCGGGTCAAGATCGACGCGCCGCGCGTGCACGGCTCGATCAACCTGACCGGCGGCCGGATCGACGACGTCACCCTGCGCGACTACCGCGAGACGGTCGACCCGAACAGCCCGGAGATCGTGCTGCTGACGCCGCTGGGCGGGCCGTCTCCCTATTACGCCGACTACGGCTGGGCGCCGGCCGATCCCTCGGTCGTGGTGCCGGGCGCGAACACGGTCTGGACCGCGGATCGCGAGACGCTGACCGCGGACGCGCCGGTGGTGCTGCGCTGGGACAACGGCCAGGGGTTGGTGTTCGAACGCAGCATCTCGATCGACGCCAACTACATGTTCACGGTGGTTCAGCGGGTCGTGAACAACACCGACAAGCCAGTGCAACTCGCCTCCTACGGCCGGGTGCTGCGCTTCGGCACGCCGGTGACCCAGGGCTACTACGTGCTGCATGAGGGCCCCTACGGCGTGTTCAACGGCACGCTCGAGGAGAAGACCTACCACGACATCCAGGACGACAAGGCGGTCCGGAACAGCACCACCGGCGGCTGGCTCGGCTTCACCGACAAGTACTGGCTGGCGGCGCTGATCCCGGACCAGGCGGTCAAGGTCGACACCCAGTTCCTGCACCAGTCGGAGGGCGAGGGCCGCTACCTCGCCACCTACCAGGCCGACGCCGTGACCGTGGCCCCGGGCCAGACCGTGGAATCGACCGGCCGGCTGTTCGCCGGCGCCAAGGAGGTCGACCTGATCGGCAGCTATGCCGAGACGCTGAACATCACCAAATTCGACTTCGCCATCGATTTCGGCTGGTTCTGGTTCCTGACCAAGCCGTTCTTCAAGATCCTGGCCTGGATCCACAGCGTCGTCGGCAATTTCGGCGTCGCGATCCTGATCTTCACCCTGGCGCTGAAGCTGCTGTTCTACCCGCTGGCGGACAAGTCGTACCGCTCGATGGCGAAGATGAAGGCGCTGCAGCCGGAGATGGTGAAGCTGCGCGAGCGCTTCGCCGACGACAAGGCCAAGCAGCAGCAGGAGCTAATGGCGCTGTACAAGCGCGAGAAGGTCAACCCGGCCGCGGGCTGCCTGCCGATCATCATCCAGATCCCGGTGTTCTTCGCGCTGTACAAGGTGCTGCTGGTCACCATCGAGATGCGGCACGCGCCGTTCTTCGGCTGGATGCACGACCTGTCGGCGCCCGACCCGACCACGGTGTTCAACCTGTTCGGCCTGATCCCCTGGTCGCCGCCGGCGATGCTGATGATCGGCGCCGCGCCCATCATCATGGGCGTCACCATGTTCCTGCAGCAGAAGCTGAACCCTGCGCCGGCCGATCCGGTCCAGGCCAAGGTGTTCATGATGCTGCCGATCGTGTTCACCTTCATGCTGGCGCATTTCCCGGTCGGCCTCGTGATCTACTGGGCCTGGAACAACACGCTGACGATCCTGCAGCAGTGGTCGATCATGAAGCGCATGCATGTGAAGATCTCGGGCGGGATGGAGGAGGGGGCCGAGGCACCGGCGGCGCTGCCGCCCTCGGTCACCCGCAAGAAGAACGGCGATGGCGCCGCGCCGAAGGCGCCGGCCGCTCCGAAGGCGCCCGGCCCCCGCAAGCCGGCGGGCCGCAAGGGGTGACGGAGCCGGAGGCGACCAAAGGGGTGCCGGAGCCGAAGGTGACCAAAGGGGTGACGGAGCCGCAGGCTGCCGAGCGAGAGGCATTCGGTCCGGAGGCGATCGAGGCGGGGCGGCTGCTGTTCGCGCAGGAATGCCGTTTCACCTGGGGCTCGGCCGCGCTGACCGACCTGCCGCCCGCGGGCCTGCCGGAGATCGCCTTCGCCGGCCGGTCGAACGTCGGCAAGTCCAGCCTGGTCAACGCCCTGACCGGGCGCAAGACCCTCGCCCGCATCAGCCACACCCCGGGCCGCACCCAGCAGCTCAACTTCTTCGACCTCGGCGGCCGGCTGTCGCTGGTCGACCTGCCGGGCTACGGCTACGCCAAGGTGTCGAAGTCGCTGTCCCAGGGCTGGACCGAGACGCTGAAGGGCTATCTGCGCGGCCGGGCGACGCTGCGCCGGGCCCTGGTGCTGGTCGACGGCCGGCACGGCATCAAGGAGTCGGACGCCGAGATCCTGAAGCTGCTCGACGACACCGCGGTCGCCACCCAGGTGGTGCTGACCAAGATGGACAAGGTCGGCAAGGGCGAGCGCGAGCGCCGGATCCCGGAGGTCGAGGCCGAGCTGAAGCGCCACCCCGCCGCCTTCCCGCGGGTGTTCCTGACCAGCAGCGACGGCGGCGAGGGCATCCCGGAGCTGCGCGCCTTCCTCACCGAGATCGCGAAGAACGGCTGACCGCGGTTGATCGCGGCCGCGCGGTCGGGCATGACAGGGACGCCGGCAACCGCTCGCAGGATTCGAGCCCGATGACCAAGCCCTTCGCCGCCCCGCCTGTCCTTCCCGCCGCCTCGCTCGACAAGGCCCAGACCCTGGTCGAAGCGCTGCCCTTCATGCGCCGCTATGCCGGCGCCACCTTCGTCATCAAATACGGCGGCAACGCCATGGGCGACGATTCGCTGACCGAGAGCTTCGCCCGCGACGTCGTGCTCTTGAAGCAGGTCGGCATCAACCCGGTGGTGGTGCATGGCGGCGGCCCGCAGATCGGCGCGATGCTGGAGCGGCTGAACATCAAGTCCGAATTCGTCGACGGGCTGCGCGTCACCGACCGCAACACCGTCGACGTGGTCGAGATGGTGCTGTCCGGCAACATCAACAAGTCGATCGTCTCGGCCATCCAGGCGGTCGGCGGCAAGGCGGTCGGCGTCTCCGGCAAGGATGGCGGCCTGATCTCGGCCCGCAAGCTGCAGCGCACCAAGCGCGACCCCGACAGCAACATCGAGCGCATCCTCGACCTCGGCTTCGTCGGTGAGCCGGCGGCGGTGAACCCGGAGATCCTGGAAGCGTTCGAGGACAGCGACTTCATCCCGGTGATCGCGCCGATCGGCGTCGGCCCGCGCGGCGAGAGCTACAACATCAACGCCGACACCGCGGCCGGCGCCATCGCCGCGGCGCTGAACGCCACCCGCTTCTTCCTGCTGACCGACGTCGCCGGCGTGCTCGACAAGGAGAAGTCGCTGATCCAGGAGCTGCCGCTGGCCCGGGCGCGCGAGCTGATGACCGACGGCACCATCTCCGGCGGCATGATCCCGAAGCTCGAGACCTGCATCTCGGCGGTCGAGCAGGGGGTCGAGGGTGCGGTGATCATGGACGGCCGGGTGCCGCATGCCGTGCTGCTCGAGGTCTTCACCGAAGGCGGCATCGGGACGCTGATCCGGGCGTGAATCGCCGAGCCTGAATCGTAGGTTGGGTTCGCGCCCCGCGAACCCAACACCCTTCATCGCTCGACCCGTGTTGGGTTCGCCAGGGCGAACCCAACCTACACCTGCAGACCGATCAGCCGGCTCACCACGTCCAGCAGCACCTCGGCGCCGGCGGCCAGCTGCTCCGGCGCGGTGAACTCCGCCGGGTTGTGGCTGATGCCGCCGCGGCTGGGCACGAAGATCATCGCCGACGGCGCGATCCGGGCGATCATCTGGGCGTCGTGCCCGGCGCCGGAGGTGATGCGGCGCCAGCGATGGCCGCGCCGCTCCGCCGCCTCGGCGATGAGGCGCACCAGCTCCGGGTCGAACCGCACCGGGCTGAACCGCGCCAGCCGCTCAGCCGCTACCTCCACACCCTCGGTTTCGGCCAGCCGTTCGAGATAGCCGGCCAACTCCGCCTCGGCCGCCTGCAGCCGCTCCTCCTCCGGGTCGCGCAGGTCGACCGTGAACACCGCGCGCGACGGGATCACATTGATCGCGTCCGGCTCCAGCCGCAGCGACCCGACGGTGGCCAGCGTGCCGGCACGGGCCACCCGGTCGCGCAGATGGGCGACGACGCGGGCGGCGGCCAGGCCGGCGTCGCGGCGGGCGGCGATCGGCGTGGTGCCGGCATGGTTGGCCGCGCCGGTGATGGTGATGCGCTGCCAGGAGATGCCCTGCAGCGAATCGACGGCGCCGATCGCCAGCCCCTCCGTCTCCAGGATCGGTCCCTGCTCGATGTGCAGCTCCAGATAGCAGGCGGGGCGGATCGCTCCGGTCTCCAGGTCGCCGGCATAGCCGATCCGCGCCAACTCCTCGCCCAGCACGGCGCCGTCGGTGCCGATCGTGGCCAGGGCGGCGTCGAGGCCCAGCCCGCCGGCATGCACCAGCGACCCCATCATGTCCGGCTGGAACCGCACCCCCTCCTCATTGGTGAAGGCGGCGACCGCGACCGGCCGGGCCGGCACGGTGCCGGCGGCCCGCAGCGCCTCGACCACCGCCAGCCCGGCCAGCACGCCGTAACAGCCGTCATAGATGCCGGCGTCGATCACCGTGTCGATATGCGACCCGATCATCACCGGGTCGGCGTCGCCCGCCGCCGGCCACAGGCCGAAGATATTGCCGATGCGGTCGACCCGCGCCTCCAGCCCCGCCTCCCGCATCCAGCCCACCAGCAGGTCGCGGCCGTCGCGGTCGGCATCGGTCAGCGCCAGCCGGGTCGGCCCGCCGGACGGGCCGCGGCCGACGGCGCCCAGGCGCTGCAGCCGGTCGAGCAGGCGGACTGGGTCGAGGACGGGGCGAGTGGTCATGGCGGATCCGGGATCGTTGCCGCGGCAGCATATCGCCGCCCCCGCTCGATCGGTTTGCGTATTGCGGCGGGCCGCGCAAAGCCTTTGCGCCGTCAGGGCGCGATCTGCAGATGCAGATGGTCGTCGTGCCGGGCGGCACGGCAGCCTTGGAAGCGCAGCAGCGGCGAAGACAGGCCGAGGCGGCGGACCAGATGCGGCTCCAGCAGGATCCTCTCGAGCCCGAAGCGCGGCCCATCGGCCAGCAGCCAGGCCACGGCCGCCCTTGTCCGCTCCGGCTCCAGCGGCCGGTCGGGGTACAACCCCTGCAGCAGGCCCATGTCCCAGCGCAGCGTCAGCCAGCGCAGCTCGGCGCAGGGCTGCGGGTCGTCCGGTCCCGGCTGCTCGAAGGCCCAGTAGCCGATCGGCGACCGCAGCAGGCCCGGCCGATAGGCGCCGTCGGGATCGGCATAGAAGAGAAGGCGAGGTCCAGCTTGCGTCCGTCGTCATGCGACAGGTGCGGCGCCAGCGGCATGCCGTCGAGGAACGGGAAATTGGCGTCCAGATACAGCGTGACCGTGCCGGGATGGGCCTGGTCCATGGCCGCGGCGAGGGCGTCGAGCAGTGGTCCCAGCCTCGGGTCGACATAGTTGCGGTTCAGCAGGCAGTACAGCGGGCTGCCGGCGGCGACCGGGCGGCCGGGCTCGGCCCGACAGGGCAGGGGCACCCGCCCGGCCAGCGCCGCGAGGGGCGGGACGACGACCAGGGTCGCGATGGCGTACAGGATCGCGAACAGCCCGAGGAGCGCGAGGCCGCGCAGCCGGCCCTCCAGCGGCAGCGCTCGGCTGAGCAGCCAGGCGAGGATCAGCACCGCGCCGCCGATCTGGCTGAGGACCGTCAGCACAAGGACGGCCAGCAGGAAGGCCAGGCGCCGCATGCGATGCCCCGCGACTCGGATGGCGATCATGCGAGCGTAACGGGTCGTGCGGCGAAGGTCGCTCGCCGGCTTCCGATGCCGGGCGGCATCCTCTAGGGTTCCTCCGACCCCCCCCAGAACGCCAAGACCGAGGACCGCACCGATGGCCGACACCATCACCTATCTGACCACCACCCGCTTCGGTGCGGGCGCGGTGGAGCTGCTGCCGCAGGAGCTGGCGGAGCTCGGCATCCGCAAGCCGCTGCTGGTCACCGACCCCGGCATCACCCGGCTGCCGATGTTCGACCGGGTGCGCCGCATGCTGCCGGCGGAGCACGCGCTGTTCACCGAGACGCCGGGCAACCCGACCGAGGCGGCGGTCGACACGGCCTTCGAAGCCTTCCGGCACGCCGCCTGCGACGGGCTGGTGGCGCTCGGCGGCGGCTCGGCCATGGACCTGGCCAAGGCCGTGGCCCTGCGCGCCACCCATGCCGGGCAGCTGGCCGAATACGCGCTGATCGAGGGCGGCGCCGGCCGCATCGGCCCGGTGGCGCCGCTGATCGCGATCCCGACCACCGCCGGCACCGGCAGCGAGGTCGGGCGCGGCGCCCTGATCACCCTGCGCGACGGCCGCAAGCTGGCGCTGATCAGCCCGCATCTGATCCCGGCCCGGGCCATCTGCGACCCGGAGCTGACGTTCGGCCTGCCGCCGCTGTTGACCGCCGCGACCGGCATGGACGCGCTGACCCATTGCATCGAGACCTTCCTGTCGCCGCGCTACAACCCGCCGGCCGACGCCATCGCGCTGGACGGCGCCGGCCGGGCCATGCGCTTCCTGCCGCGGGCGGTGGCCGAGGGCGGCGACCGCGAGGCGCGAGCCGAGATGATGATGGCGGCGCTGCAGGGCGGCCTGACCTTCCAGAAGGGGCTGGGCGCGGTGCACGGCCTGTCGCATGCGCTCGGCGCCATCCCCGACCCGGTGCTGCATCACGGCACGCTGAACGCCGTGATCCTGCCGGCGGTGCTGCGCTTCAACGCCCCGGCGGCGGCCGCCAAGTATCCCCGGCTGGCCCGCGGCATGGGGCTGGTGGAGGAGACCGACCTCGCCGCCGCGATCGAGCACCTGAACGCCCGGCTCGGTCTGCCGAAGAGCCTGCGCGAGATGGGCGTGACCGAGGCGCATCGCGACCGCGCGGTCGCCGGCGCGGTCGCCGACCACTCCACCGCCAGCAACGCCCGGCCGGTGTCGCGGGCCGATTACGAGGCCCTGTTCGACGCCGCGCTGGGGTGATGTCGGAGGCCTGTCGCGCTTACGGAATAGGCAGATCCGGGCGGCGCATGCATGATGGGCAAAATTTTTCAAGGGGGTGGGAACCTCCCCCCCGGCAAGGGGTTCTAGGGGTGCACGTCCGCATCGTGCATGAACCTCCCTGTTCAACTCGGGCCGGCCATCGGGTCGGCCCTTTTTCTTGCCCGATACACCCCAATCGGGGCGTAGATCGCACCCGCCCGGCCTGTTACCCAGGCAGTGGGGCGAAGCCCCGGCGTTAGAGCGAGGGTCGGGATGGCGCGCGCGAGGCTGCGGGATCTGGGGCTGTCGATCGGCACGCTGCCGCCCGGCCCGAAGAACGGCATCACCGATGTCCCCGGCGTGCTGGTCGGCCAGGTCACCCTGGTCGAGGAGGCGCCGCACGTCATCCGCACCGGCATCACCGCGATCGTGCCGCAGGACGGCGAGATCTGGCGCCGCAACCTGTTCGCCGCCGGCCATGTGCTGAACGGCAACAGCGAGGTCACCGGCCTGACCTGGATCAACGAGTTCGGTCTGCTCTGCGGTCCGCTGTCCCTGACCGGCACTTTCTCGATCGGCGCCGTGCACGAGGGCATGGTCGACGCCGAGGTGACCCTGGCCACCGGCGCCGACTTCAAGATGCCGGTGGTGTCCGAGACCTATGACGGCTGGCTGTCCGAGAGCGAGCATTTCGTGGTGCGGCCGCACCACGCGCTGGAGGCGCTGCGCCGCGCCACCGCCGACCCGGTGGCCGAGGGCTGCGCCGGCGGCGGCACCGGCACCAACGCGCATGAGTTCAAGGCCGGCACCGGCACCGCCTCCCGCATCGTCGCCCAGGGCGGCGAGAGCTGGACCGTCGGCATCCTGGTGCAGACCAATTACGGCGACCGCGACCGGCTGCTGCTCGACGGCGTGCCGGTCGGGCGCGAGATCCCGGTCACCGACGTGCCCAGCTGCTTCGCCCAGCGCCGGGTCGAAGGCTCGATCCTGGTCGTGGTCGCCACCGACGCGCCCTTGTTCCCGCACCAGCTGAAGCGGCTGGCGCAGCGCGCCGGGCTGGGCCTGGCTCGCTGCGGCGGCCTGGGCTGGCCGGGCAGCGGCGACGTGTTCATCGCCTTCTCCACCGGCAACGATCTCGGCCAGGCCACCGATGCCAGCCGCGTGTTGCCGTTCGAGAAGCTGCGCATGCTGCCGGATTTCGCGCTGCAGCCGCTGATGGCGGCGGTGGTCGAGGCGACGGAGGAGGCGATCTGGAACTCGCTCTGCGCCGCCGAGACTACGACGGGCCGCCAGGGCCGGGTCAGCCACGCTTTGCCGATCGAGCGGCTGCCGGACATCATGCGCCGCTACGGACGCACTTGACGGCGCCGGCGCCCGGGATTCTTGTGTCGGCATCGACCGCCGCCGCCTGGGGGCCCATGCGCCGATCCATCACCGCTCTCTTCTTCGTTCTCGCCGCGGCCCTGCCGTTCGCCGCCCATGCCGCCGGCAGCGGCCAGCCGGTGCCGCGATTCGTCTCGCTGCGGTCGGACGAGATCAATCTCCGCACCGGGCCGGGCGAGCGCTATCCGGTCGAATGGGTGGTCAGCAAGAAGGGCCTGCCGGTCGAGGTGATCGCGGAGTTCGACACCTGGCGCCGGGTGCGGGACTGGGAGGGGATCGAGGGCTGGGTCCACCAAGCCCTGCTGACCCGCCGGCGCAGCCTGGTGGTCACCGGCAAGGAAGACCAGCCGATCTACAACGAGCCCGGCGAGGGCTCCGGCCTGATGGCGAAGGCGGAGCCGGGGGTGATCGGCTCGCTGCTGCGCTGCCCGGGCGACGGGGCGCAGGCTGACTGGTGCTATGTCGACCTCAAGGGCTATCGCGGCTGGATGCGCCGCGCCTCCTTCTGGGGAGCGTATCCGAGCGAGAAGGTGGAGTAGGGCCCTTCAGGCCGGCCAGGCGGCCTCGCGGCAGCGCAGGATCGCGTCGCGCAGCGCCGCGAGGCTCGGCCCCTGGCCGAGGATGGCGCGGGACACCGAAGGCAGGACCCGCCCGCGCGCGGACCGGAATTTTGCTCCCACCTCGGCCATATCCGCGCCCTGCGCGCCGATTCCGGGCGCCAGGATCAGGGATTGCGGCAGGCGGTCCAGCATGGCGGCCGGATCGGTCGTCGCGCCGACCACGGCGCCCAGCGCGCCGACGCCGGGGCCCCGGGCCGCGTTGAAGGCGCTGATCTCGTCGGCCAGGGCCTCCGACACGGTGCGGCCGTCAGGATGCCGGGCCTGCTGCAGCGCGCGGCCGTCCGGGTTCGAGGGCTGCACCACGACGAACACGCCCGTCCCCGTCGCCACCGCGCGGTCGAACACGGGGCGCAGCGCGTCGAACCCCAGATAGGCGCTGACCGTCACGGCGTCGCCGCCGAAGCCGCTCCCGGCCCCGAGCATGGCAGCGGCATAGCCGGCCATGGTTCCGGCCACGTCGCCGCGCTTAGCGTCGATCAGGCACAGCGCCCCCTGGCTCCGGATCTGCGCGATCGCCGCGGCGAACTCGGCCATGCCCTCGGCCCCGAAGCGCTCGAAGAAGCCGGCCTGGGGCTTGACCACGGCGACGAGCTCGCCCGCCGCCTCCAGCACCGTCCGGCAGAACAGGCGCAGGCCGGCGATGTCATCGGCCAGCCCCCAGCGCCGGAACAGCTCCTCCGACGGGTCGAGGCCGAGACAGAGCGGCGATCGGCGGGCGGAGAGATCGGCAAAGCGCTCGGCAAAGCTGGCCATGGGTCGGACTCCGGATGGGATGGCCCATGCTTGATCGGGCCTTGGCCTTTCTCGGGCAATCGACTAAGCCGGTCGGGGATGTGAGCTGGAGTCACAGGGTGAGGCGTCGGCTACCTTCGCTGAAGGGTCTGCAGGCCTTCGAGGCCTTTGCCCGCGCCGGGTCCATGGTGCGCGCGGCCGGCGAACTCTGCGTCACCCATGGCGCGGTCAGCCGCCAGATCAAGGCGCTGGAACAGCAGCTCGGCGCAAAGCTCCTGGCCGGGCCGCGGCACGATCTCGCCCTCACCCCGGCGGGACGGGAGCTCGCCGCCAGCCTGGCCGCGGCGTTCGACCGGATCGCGGCGGGGCTGCCCGGGGCCGGGCCGGGGGAGGAACTCGTCGTCTCCTCGCCGGGCACCTTCGCCATGAAGTGGCTGATCCCGCGCCTCGCCGGCTTCATCGACGCCAATCCCGGCGTCCAGGTCCGGATCCTCGAGGATGGCGGCGCGGCAAGCTTCGGCGACGGCGGCGTCCAGGCCGCGATCCGGCTGCACCGCGGCGCGGCGCCACCCGGCATGACGGCGACGCCCTTCCTCGATCACGCCTATGGTCCGGTGCTGTCCCCCGCCCTGTCCGGCGCGGCGGACCGCAAGGCGGCCCTGCTCCTGCCGAGGCTCCACAGCGAGACCTTCACGGACGGGTGGGCCCGATGGGCCGCGGATGCGGGCGTCGAGCTGCCCCCGCCATCGGCCGAGCGGTCGTTCGAGCACAACTCCTACATGATCGAGGCGGCGGCTGCCGGCCTTGGGGTGGCGGTCACCGCCTGGGCCTTCGCACAGACCGACATCGAGACCGGCCGGCTGATCGCGCCCTGGGGCTTCAGGCCGCTGGCGACCCGCTTCACCTGCCTCAGGCCCGCGCTCGCCAGCCATCCCGCGGCGGACCGCTTCGCCCTCTGGCTGGCGGCGGAAGGCCGCCGGGCAAAGCAGCCTCCGGCCGCGATCATTCCGCAATGAAAAAGCCCCGCCGAAGCGGGGCTTTCCGTCAGGATCGCAGCGGGATCAGAGGTTGCTCTCGACCCAGTCCTGCAGGCTCTTCTTCGGCACGGCGCCGATCTTGGTGGCGGCGACCTGGCCATCCTTGAACAGCATCAGGGTCGGGATGCCGCGCACGCCGTATTTCGGCGGCGTCATCGGGTTCTCGTCGATGTTCAGCTTGACCACGCTGACCTTGCCGCCCAGCTCGGCGGCGATCTCTTCCAGCGAGGGGCCGATCATCTTGCAGGGGCCGCACCACTCGGCCCAGAAGTCCACCAGGACCGGACCCGAGGCTTTCAGGACGTCGGTTTCGAAGCTGTTATCCGAGACGGGCTTCGTGCTCATGGGAATTCCTTGCCTTAGGGGCGGGGACGCCACCTCACCACGTGGAGATAGGGTAGGGACGAGAACGGAACAAGGTCAAGCCGATGCGCCGGGGGCATGCCGGTCCAGCGTCCCGGGCGGGAGCTCCATCAGCCTCGGCCCCTCGGTCCACAACAGCGCGCAGCGCACTGTCCGGCCTGGATAAACCAGGCGCAGCGCGGCGCGATAGGCGGCCATCTGGGCCAGGTAGGCGCGCGGCACCGACTCGACGCCGGCCGGCGGCGGGCGGTTGGTCTTGTAGTCCACCACCAGCACCGAATCGGGCGTCACCACCAGCCGGTCGATCTGGCCGGACAAGGCGCGGCCCTCGACCAGGCCGACCACCGGCACCTCGGCCCGGCTGCCGGGGCCGAACAGCGCCTGGAAGCCGGGCTGGTCCAGCACCGCCAGGGTGGTGGCGACGATCTCCGCCTGCTCGGCCTCGTCGCGGCCGTGCTGCGGCCGGGCCAGGTAGCGCCGCGCTGCCGCTTCGCGGGCCCCAGGCGGCAGCTCCGGCAGCGCCTGCAGCAAAGCGTGGATCAGCGCGCCGCGGCGGAACCGGCCCTGGTCGCTGCCGTCCAGCGGCGACCGGGCCGGCGGCTCGGCCTCGGGCCGCGACGGGGTCAGCGGCCGGGTCGGGTCCGGCTCCGGCGGCGGCGGGCGGTGCAGCCAGTCCGGCGCCGGTGCCTCGATTGCCGCCGATGGCGCCGTCGCTTCGGGCCCGACGGGCCGATCGGCCTGGGGCCGATGCAGGCGCAGGCCCCCTTCTTCGACTCCTGGGCCCTCGATGCCGTCGATCGCCACCGTCGCGGCCTCGGCCAGTGTCGCCAGCCCGTCGCGGACCAGATGGTACCAGCAGCCATCGGCCGGCTTGCCGCGTTCGGTGGCGTAGTGGCCGCACAGATACAGGCGGTCCTCGGCCCGGGTCAGGGCGACGTACAGCAGGCGGCGATACTCCTGGTCGCGGCGGCGGTCGGCGCGCTCCATCGCCTCGCGATAGGCCGGCGGCCGGTCCGCCGCGCGCGGTGCCCACAGCGGCACCGGCAAGGCCTCATCCGGCCACAGGATCTTCTCGCCGGCCCGGGCGCCGCCGCGCGGCATGCCGACCAGGTCGGGCAGGATCACGATCGGCGCCTGCAGGCCCTTCGAGCCGTGCACAGTCATGATCCGCACCTGGCCGCCGCCCTGCTCCTGCTCGCGCTTGACCTCGGTGGTGCCGGTCTCCAGCCAGTGCAGGAAGCGCTGCAGCGATGGCGGCAGCTGCCGCTCGAAGCCCAGCGCCAGCGACAGCAGCTCGTCCAGCGGGTCCTCCGCCTCCGGCCCCAGCCGGCCCAGCATGGCGCGGCGGCCGGAGATCGGGTCGCCCGGGCAGGGCTGGGCCAGCACGCCGGAGACCAGCTCGAACGGCGCCTGGAAGTCGACCCGGTCCAGGATCTCCGACAGCCAGGCCCGCGCCGCCTTCACCGCCGGGTCGGGCGAGGACGCCATCGCCCCCCACAGCGTGCCGCGCCGGCCATGGGCCAGGGCGAACAGCCGGTCGTCGTCGAAGCCGACCAGCGGGCCCTTCAGCAGCTCGGCCAGCGACAGGTCGTCCTCCGGCAGCAGCAGGAACCGGGCCAGGGCCATCAGGTCCATCACCGCCAGCTGCTCGGTCAGCACCATGCGGTCCATGCCGCCGACCGGGACATCGGCCGCCTTCAGGGCGCGCATCAGCTCGACGAAGAAGCGGTTGCGGGTGCGCACCAGGATCAGCACGTCGCCGGGTCGGATCGGCCGGCCCTTCGACTCCAGGATGGCGCCCTCGCGCAGCCAGCCGGCGATGCGGGCCGCGATCAGCCTGGCCAGTCGGGCGCCGGGGTCGCTGATGCCGCGCTGCTCGGTCGGCGGCTCCCAGGCCGGGGCCTCGTCGCTCTCGCTCGGGCCCAGCAGCGGCCACAGCTCGACCAGCCCGCCATGCAGCCGCCGGCGCTCCGACACGAAATGGCGCGGCGACTCCGGCGCCACCCCGTCCAGCGCCGGGTCGCGGGCGAACACGGCGTCGACCAGCTCCAGCACCGCGGAGACAGAGCGGAACGACGTCTCCAGCGGGATGGTCCGGAACGGCCGCTTGGCCTCGCGGCTGCGGCGGTCGAACAGGCCGTGCACGCGGCTGAACTCGGCCGGGTCGGCGCCCTGGAAGCTGAAGATCGACTGCTTCTCGTCGCCGACCACGAACACGGTGCGGTCGACATCCTCGCGGGCGCCGAGGCCGGCGAAGAACTCGTTCGTCAGCGCCTCGACCACGCGCCACTGCTCCGGGCTGGTGTCCTGCGCCTCGTCGATCAGCACATGGTCGATGCCGCCATCCAGCTTGAACAGCACCCAGGCCGACTTGCCCGGCCGCTCCAGCAGGTCGCCGGCCTGCAGGATCAAATCGTCATAGTCCAGCAGGGCACGGCGCGCCTTCTCCGCCCGGTAGCGCTCGATCAGCGCCGCGCCCAGGGCCAGCAGCGCCGCGGTGGCATCGGCGGTCCCGGCGGCGCGCAGCCGCTCGGTCAGGGCCAGGATGCGCTCCGCCTCCGCCTGCAGCGCCTCCAGCACGCCGGGCACGGCGGCGACGGTCCGGGTCGCCAGAGTCTTGTAGACCGTGCCCTCCTTGGTCAGGAAGCCGCGCAGGTATTCGACCCAGCGGCCGGCCCGGCCCGCCGGATCCTCCAGCCAGTTGGCGATGGCGGTGCCGCGGTCCTGGTCGCTCTTCTTGTCGCTGTCCAGCAGGGCATAGGCGGCGGCGCGCAGGGCGTCGCAGTCCAGGGCCGAATCGGCGCAGGCCTCTTGCAGCAGGCTGTCGGCCGTGGCGCCCTCGGGCAGCTCCAGCAGGCGGCGGATCTCCGCGACGACGGCGTCCAGCCCGCCCTGCTCGTCCAACAGGCGGGTCAGCTGGCCGCGCTCGGCCACCAGCGCGCGCACGATCTCGCCGAACTCGTCGGCGCCGACCGCGGCCGCCACCCGGTCGACCGCCCAGCCCAGCGCGTCATCCTCCAGCACCTGGCGGCGCACCCGCTCCAGCATCTCGGCGGCGCTGCGGTCGTCGATCAGCTCGAATTGCGGCGGCAGCCCGGCCTCGACCGGGAAGCGGCGCAGCAGCGACTGGCAGAAGCTGTGCACGGTCTGGATCCGCATCCCGCCGGGCACGTCCAGCACCCGGGCGAACAGGCGCCGCGCCTCGGTCTGCACCTGGGTGGAGGGCGGCGCGCCCATCAGGTCGGCCAGTTCCAGCTGCAGCCTTTCATCCGGCATCGTCGCCCAGCGCGCCAGGGTGGCGGCGATGCGGTTCGCCATCTCGGCCGCGGCGGCGCGGGTGAAGGTGATGCACAGGATGCGGTCGGGCGGCGTACCGGCCAGCATCAGCCGCAGCACCCGGTCGGTCAGCACCTTGGTCTTGCCGGTGCCGGCCGACGCGCCGACCCAGACCGACCGCCGGGGGTCGGACGCCTCGCGCTGCGTCGCCGTCGGGTCGGGGCGGACCAGGCTCATTCCTCGCCGCCCCCCGCCGACCATTCCTTGACCCGCGCCAGATGGGCGTAGTCGGAGAAGCGCGGCGCCAGGCCGCGCGGCTGCGACAGATAAGGCGTCTCCGGCAGGTCGAAGCGCGCGACCAGCCCGTGCAGCCCGGCCAGCGCCTGCTCGGCCAGGGCGGCGAAATCGCCCTCGGCCGGCTTCACCGGCTTGATCTCACCGGCAATGGCGGCGCCGGACAGGCGCCAATGCTCCAGCCCGGCCACCGGCACGCCCGGGGGCGCGCCGGGGAAGCCGCCGTCGCGGATCATCATCGCCTCCAGCGGCAGCTGCGGCTGGTGCCCGGCCAGGATCTGCGGGTTGGTCGGCACCACGCCGGTCTTGTAGTCGACCACCACCAGCCCGTCCGGGCCCTGGTCGATGCGGTCGGCGATGCCGGACAGGGCGAAGGGCCCGGCCGGGGCGGGCAGGGTGACCAAGCCCTTCTGCTCGGTCAGGATCGCCCGCCGCCCGGCCGCGCGCAGCCGCGCCTCGGTCTCGACGAACCAGGCGGCGATGCGGGCGAAGCGGGGCCACCAGAAGGTGCGGATGTCCGGCCCCGGCGGCAGCTTGGCGAACTCCGCCCGGCCCAGCGTCAGCAACCGGTCGACAGCATCCGGCGGCAGCACCTCCGGATAGGCCTGCAGGAAGGCGGCCAGGGCGTCGTGGATCGCAGTGCCGCGCTCGGCCGCGCCCGGCTCGGCCTCGATCGGGTCCAGCGCCTCCAGCCCCAGCACCATCCGGGCGTAGATGGCGTAGGGGTCCTGCATCCAGACCGAGATCTGGGTGACCGACAGGCGCCGCGGCCGGGCGGCCACCGGCGGCCTGGGCTTGGGCGGCGCCACCGGCCGCACCGCATCCGGCTGGTCGATGTGCCGGGCCAAGGCGCGCCAGTCGCGCCGCGGCGGCGCCAGGGTCAGGCCGGCGCCGTCCAGCACCGCCTGCAGCCGCAGCAGCCAGCGCGACGGCACGGTCGGCGTGCCCTCCACCTTCTCCGCCCGGGTCAGGTAGACCTCGGTGCCGGCGGCGGCCTGGGCGAAGTCGTTGGCGGCCAGGCCGATGCGCCGCTCCGGCGCCGGCAGGCCGAACTGCCGCCGCATCGGCCGCGACAGCCAGGGGTCGGCGGCCGGCGCGGACGGCCAGGTGCCCTCGTTCAGCCCTCCCAGCACGATGCGGTCGAACCGAGCCATCCGGCCTTCGACCGGGCCCAGGATCGCCAGCCGCGGGTGCCGGCCCCAGCGCGGCCGGACCACGGCGCCGTCCATCATCGCCTCGAACAGGCCGGGCCAGTCCGGACCGGGGATCGGCGGGAAGCCGTCGAAGCCGGTCAGCAGCTCCTCGGCCAGGGCCTGCGCCGCCTCGCCATCCTCGGCGCGCCACAGCCGGGCGGGGCCGGGCTCAGCATCGGTCGCGGCCAGCGTCTCGGCGCATTCGATGTGCAGCCGCAGCAGCTCGGCCGGGGACTGGCCGTCGGCACGGACCGCGTCGATGAAGGGACCGAGGATGCCGCCGACCTTGTCCAGCCACTGGCCCAGCGACGGCCCCGCGCCGCTGGCCGCTAGCGCCGCCTTCAGGCCGGCGAGGCCGGACTCCGGCGCCGGGCCGCGCAGCACCTGGCGCTCCAGCCGCCGCAGCGCCTCGCGGAACAGGCCGATCGGCTCGCCGCCGGCGGCCAGCGGGTGCTTCAGCAGGGCCAGCACCGACAGCGGCGAGGCATCGCGGAAGGCGACGTCGGCGACCAGCCGCAGATAGGCGCCGACCGGGGTGTCGGCCAAGGGCCGGCCGGCCGAATCATCGACCGCCACCTGCCAGCGGGTCAGCTGCGCCGCCACCCGGCGGGCCAGGTCGCGGTCCGGGGTCACCAGCGCGGCGGTGCGGCCCGGGGTCTCCAGCACCTCGCGCAGCAGCAGGGCGATGACGCCGGCCTCCTCCTGCGACGTGGCGCAGTCGATCCGGGCCAGGCCGGCCAGCGCCGCGGCGTCGAGGCCAGACGGGTTGCGCCAGGCATCGGTGGTGGCGGCGGGCCGCATCACCTCGCGCAGCAGCACGGTGCGGTCGGGCCCGCCCGGGGCCGGCCCCTGGGTGGCTGCCGGGCCAGGCCAGTCGGCGACCGCCATCCGGTCGACGCCCAGCCCCTCCAGCATCCGCTTCAGCGGCTGCTGCGGGTGGCCGTCATCGAGCTGGTCCCAGCTCTCGCCATCCATGAAGCGGTCCAGCCCGGGCAGCACCAGCGCGCCCTGCGGCAGCGACGCGACCACGCGCAGCAGCGCGATCTCGGCCGGGTTGGTGCCCAAGAGGCCGGCGGCGATCACCGGGTCGGCCGGTGGCGCCGCGGTCCAGGCCTCGGCCTGGGCCCGGGTCAGCCGGGCGCGCCATTCGGCCGGGTCGAGGGCGTCGAGCTCGCGCAGCACCTCGGGCCAGGTCTCGGTGACGATGCGGAGGAAGCGCAGCGTCTCCTGCCAATGCTCGGCCAGCTCCGCCGGCACCAGCCCGTCCAGCCGGTCGAAGCCCAGCCCTTCGGCCTGCACCTCGTCCAGCAGCC